>NC_017287.1:900000-1171667 GCF_000204255.1 Chlamydia psittaci 6BC
CCTACAAAAATGGCTAATCCTAAATAGCAAATTAATAGGTAGAACAGCGGCATATAAACAAATAAAGAAGCCACCCCGAATATAACGGAAACCAACATCAAACCAATCAGAGCAAACATCAAAATGCTACTCATCTGTGTGAGATCACTTTTAGTAAAAGCTCCATAAGCTGCCGACAAACCGAAAATCAAACCGGCGGATCCAAAAGCAGCCCAAACAATACCTCCACCATATTGTGCGGCATATACAGGAACTAAAGTTCCAAAAAACAAACCTTCCAAAGCGGAATATGCTAAGAAAAGTCCCATAACTGCAGGAACAGAAAGCTTATGAATCTTCGCGTTGATGTAGAACGATACTCCAAGAGTAGCGATGCACCAAACCCACCAGAACGAAAATAAACTTCTATACATTCCAGAAAAGTATAATCCTAATGATACAAAAGTCGTGACAGCAAGACCCGCAGTCATCCAACCATATACTCTGGATGTAAACGTTCCCGGCAAACGAGATTCCTGTGCATAATCGCGATCGTATAGTCCCATTTAACCTCCTATACTCACATATAATTTAAAATTAACAGACTTGCTATTATTTATTTAAAATTTATAATAAAGACTAGCTAAATTAATTACTATTACCAAGAGCATTAATAATAAAATAAACTTCCCTCCTGGGACTAAATGCTTTCCTTGGTAGTGTCTTTTCCCATAGCGCCCCTTCCAGACCATAAGTACAGGAAATACTCCTATAATTAAAGCCGCGCCTATACCTCCGGCATAATTGAGACATTTGAGAACAATCTCAGGGTAGCACATCGACCATGCTAGAGGGACAATAAAAGTTAAAAAGAAAATAGAGAAACCATGTTTTTTCTTGCTCCATTGAAAAGCGTCAACTAGGAAATCCATAACTCCTAAAGCTACACCTAAAAATGAAGAAACCAAAGCAAAGAAACCAAAGAATTCCCCTGCAACATAAAACATAGAACACTGTAATGAATTTTTCATAGCTTCTACAGCTGTGAATCCATTTTCCTGAGCTTTTATAAGAAAATCTAATGGGATAACTCCTAAAACCAGTCCTTCCCAAATTACATATAAGGTTAAGGGGATCAAACTCCCGATAACGATTGCTTTTTTTACATCTTTAACTTTTCTATCCATGTAGTAGTACAGCGAAGGGACTACACTTTGGAAACCAAAGGACAGGAAAAGGATGGATAATCCATCTAAGGAGCGCACCCAGGAACCACGTAAAAGTAGTCCGGGTTGCAATGCTAAAACACCTAAAATGCAAAATACTGCAAAAGCAACGGCTAATCCAAAAACAAAAAACCGGTTACAATAATCGATAACTTTTGTTCCCATCATTAAAGTAGGACAAATCAAAATTGCAAATGCCAAAGGAGCCCCATGACGTATCCAGGGAATATCCAATCCTTGACAGCCAAAAATACGAAATAAAATATTCCCTCCCTCACAAAAGTAAGCAATCAAGAGAGAGTAGAAGAGGAATAGATACACAAGCCACATCAAAATCTTCCCAATATCCCCTAGGGTATATTGTGCCATAGATAACATGTTGACCTGTTGCTTATCCTTACACCATGTCATAACTTCAAGAAGGCAAAGTCCAGACGCCATAGAAAACAGCCAGGAAAGAACATAAAGAAGAGTTGTAGGAAGAAATCCTGAATATGCTGTTAATACAGGAACTGCTAACACACCAGCACCTATGGCTGTCCCCGCAATAATAAGGGAACCACCCAAGACCTTGCTAGACATAGAAAAACCTTTAGAATTTTGTATTATACTTTAGAATTAATGATAATTGGAATGAAAACACCAAGCTCTTACTTTATTCAACAGTTACAGATTTTGCTAGATTCCTAGGGCAATCTATCTCATTGCCTTTTTTCAAAGCCATGGTGTAGGCCATAATTTGTCCCACTATCGTATAAAGAATAGGAGATACTAAAGGATGGCTATTAGGAACATATATTTGATAATCTGAAACAGCAGCAATGTCTTCTTGTGCTTCCGAAGCCACAGCTATCACGTGTGCTTGCCGAGCTTTCACTTCCATAATACATCCAACCATCTTCTCATAGACAGTAGAGTCACCACAGAAGGTAATCACCGGAGATCCTTTGCTAATTAAAGCAATGGGTCCATGCTTCATTTCACCTGCAGGATAACAGTTTGCTTCAACATATGCAATTTCTTTCAACTTCAAGGCTGCTTCCATACAGATAGGATACATTAGGCGACGTCCTAAAAATATGAATCTATCCTCATGGTAATAAGCCTGTGCCCATGAATGTAAATTTTCATTTGCCAATAAACGATTGCATAACTCTGGAAGTTCCAGCAACCCTTTTCCACAAGCACAATGTTCTTCTAAACTTAGCGTATGTTTAGAAACTGTTAATTTTAATCCTAATAAGATAAGTAAAAGTAATTGGGCAGTAAAAGCTTTTGTTGAAGCTACACCAATTTCAATACCTGCTTCTAGGAATAAGCAATGATCCACTCCTGTAGCTAACGCAGATTCTTGAACATTACAAATCCCTAGAACACAAGCCACTTGTCTAAGACGAAACTCTTTTAAAGCTGCTAAAGTATCGGCTGTTTCTCCAGATTGGCTAATTAAAATCGCTAATGTCTTCTGTCCAATATATGCTCTTCGATACCGAAATTCTGAAGCCACTTCAACGTGAACAGGAATTGAGACTAAAGACTCTATAATGTACTTCGCCAAAAACCCGGCATGATAAGAAGAACCACAAGCAACTATAGAAATCTCATCAAAATCTTCTAAAGGAAAACCTTGTAAAAATTTCTCACTAATATATCCTTGAGGATCTATATATTTATGAACAAGACGTTCCAAAACCTCCGGCTGCTCATAGATTTCCTTAAGCATATAATAGCTATATCCTTGCTTATCCGAACCGGAATCGGTATACGTGACCTGACGAACTTGTTTACAAATACGCTTTAATGCAAAATTGTACGTCTCGACTTCATTACCAAGACCTACAATCGCCAATTCTCCAGAAGCTAAAGCCTGAATACTCTGCGTGTGTTTCAAGAAGGCTCGACTATCTGAAGCTATAAAATTTTCCCCCTCTCCCAATCCAATAATTAAAGGGCTCTCTTGAGATGCACAAAGTAAAACATCAGGATGATCTTTATGAATCAGGCCACACGAAAAACTCCCCTGCAGTTGAGATAAGGTCGAGGAGAAGCTGTGGATTAAATCTGCTGTAGTTTGATAATGAAATGCAAAAAGCTGGGCGATCACCTCAGAATCTGTATCTGAAGAAAAAGAAATCCCCTCAGAAAGAAGGAAGGATTTTAATTCTTTAAAATTTTCAATAATCCCGTTGTGAACAACAGCACAAGTAGAATTCTCATCTACGTGGGGATGAGCATTACTTACTGTAGGCACGCCATGCGTTGCCCAACGCGTATGGCCGATAGCTAATAAAGATTGTATGTTTTCTTGTTCTAAAGAATGTCTAAGTTCATCGACACGTCCTAGCGTCTTTCGCACAAACAGGCGTCCAAGATGAATAGAAGCTAATCCTGCGGAATCGTATCCACGGTACTCTAGCTTAGCCAAACCATCTAAAACTACAGGAATAGCTAATTTAGAACCTAGATATCCGAATATTCCGCACATACATTACCTTACTCTACCACGCCTACTCCCAACTCAGAATCAACGATGTCCGCTATAGTCTTAGCGAGAGAGTCTACTTGATGCTTCTTTAAACCCTCAACCATAACCCTACAAATATTTTCCGTTCCAGAATATCTTAATAAAACGCGACCAGAATCACCTAAAGATGATCTAACATCTCTAAGTGCTTCTTGAACTAAAGGCAAGGTATCTAAGGGGATTTTTTCTTTCACTGCAACATTGATCAGTGCTTGAGGACTTTTTACAATCAGGGATGTTAAATCTGATAACGTAGATTCGCTTTCAATCATAATCCGCAAAACCTGCAAAGCAGAAACAATACCATCTCCTGTAGTATTATAATCCAGAAAGATCATATGACCACTTTGCTCACCACCAAGGTTGACATCATACTCTAACATATTCTGTAAGACATGACGATCGCCCACGGGAGAAATTAATGCTTCTATTCCTACACTTTCAAGATATTTCAATACACCGAAATTGGTCATAACGGTAGCTATAACACGATTACCTCGTAAGAGATCCTTTTTCTTTAGATCATTAGCGCAGATACTTAAAATCATATCTCCATCAACAATATGCCCTTTCTCATCCACCATGATCACGCGATCACCGTCACCATCTAAGGCAATACCTACATCTGCCTTATGCTCAATCACAGCTTTTTGAATCACGGAAGGGAAAAGAGCCCCACAGCCATCATTAATATTACTTCCTGTAGGTTCACAACCATAACAAATCACTTCAGCATCAAGTTCTTCAAAAACAGAAGGCGCTACTTTATAGGCTGCCCCGTGGGCACAATCTAAAACTATCTTCAACCCTTTTAGTGTTCTTCCTCTGGGGAAAGTAGCTTTAGCAAACTCTATGTACCTTCCCATAGCATCCACGACACGTTTGTTCTTCCCTACAGCACAATCATCAGGGAGATTTCCAAACTCTCTAAGAGCAACCATTTGCTCAATACGTCGTTCTATGACATCACTAATTTTAAATCCTTCAGACGAGAAAATCTTGATCCCATTATCCCAATAAGGATTATGAGATGCGGAAATCATAATCCCAGCATCGGCACGGTAAGCACGGGTAATAAACGCTACTCCTGGAGTGGGAATGGGCCCCAATACTAAGGTTTCTATCCCCATAGAAGTCAAACCCGCAACCAGGGCATTCTCAAACATATATCCCGATAAACGTGTATCCTTACCTACGACAACACGGTGTTTCCCGGATTTACTTTCTTGTAGAACACCTGCAACAGCTTTTCCTAATAATACCGAAAGCTCTACAGTCATAGGTTCATAATTTGCTTTCCCACGCACCCCATCCGTGCCAAAAAGTTGCTTTACTTCCTTAGTCATTTATTCCCTTAAAGATTCGTTCTCAACAGATTAAGAGTGATTCACTCTTTCGGTTTATAACAGGCAAGATGCTCTAGAAACACTGTTAGGATATTCTTAGACAACAAGTGTTTACGATTATTGAATTTAAAGTTCTTTTCATCTCTCCCTCACACTTTTTAAATTTTCTATCATAAAAATTAGAATTGTTATTAGAAAAATCATGTGGTTCAGTTATTTTTGAACCTGACAAGCTCTCATCCTAGGTGGAATTGTCGATATGTGTAAAATTTTTCTAAAAATTATGATCTTGTTCTTTATGAATTTTTATAAAATTGTCCTCGTTCGTGATGAAAACACTGATTTTCTTAAGACACCGTCTGGTCTAATTATCGGAAAATTGGTGTAGTTTAGAAATCACAGAAAAGTAAAATGAAAATTCTATAAAGAAACGTAGATAAATAATCATAAAAATCCTTGTATGAGGTATAAATGTGTGTCTTTCTGCTAGGCATTTTGTTCTTGCAAACTTCAATGTTTTTGTTATGGTGAAATTCCCCTAGAAAAAAGAGTGCTCATATAAACCCTTTTTCTTCCAAGACTTTTTAACACCCGATATCTATAATAAATGGTCTGTGACAACAAAACTCTCTTGCGTAGAGGCTTAGAATTGTTTAGAAAAATTTCTAAATCTGCACCCACTCCAATTATCTACTCAGCTGCCGACCACAACATCAAACTTAAAGACTTTTCTCCACACGCACTTTCCGTAGTAAAGACCCTACGAAAAGCTGGACATAAAGCTTATATTGTTGGCGGATGTATCCGCGACTTACTACTCAACACAACTCCCAAAGACTTTGACATTTCTACATCAGCGAAGCCTGAGGAAATCAAAGCCGTTTTTAAGAATTGTATACTTGTTGGGAAACGCTTCCGCTTAGCGCATATTCGTTTCTCAAATCAAATCATTGAAGTATCTACATTTCGTTCGGGAAGTGCTGATGAAGACTGCCTCATTACCAAAGATAACCTTTGGGGAACTGCTGAAGAAGATGTTTTAAGAAGGGATTTTACCATCAACGGTCTGTTCTATGATCCTACAGAAGAAACTATCATAGATTATACTGGGGGTGTGAGCGATTTAGAGAATCGGTACTTAAGGACGATTGGCGATCCTTTTGTTCGTTTTAAACAAGATCCCGTAAGAATGTTGCGTTTACTAAAAATACTCGCAAGAGCTCATTTCACTGTGGATCCTAAAACATTAGAGGCTCTTCAAGAGTGCCGTTACGAGTTAATTAAGAGTTCTCAAGCGCGTGTTTTTGAAGAACTCATCAAGATGCTAGGTTCGGGAGTTTCCTCCCAATTTTTTAAATTAACGGCAAAATATCAGATTTTAGAAATTCTTTTCCCTTATATGGACAAAGCTTTTCGTCTAAATAAGACCTTAGAAGACCAAACCTTTGCCTGTTTAGATATCTTAGATAGGAACATTTTAAACAAAAAACATAACTATGACCGCCACCAGCTCATGGCGATATTTTTATTTCCTATTGTTAACTTTAATGTGCGTTATAAGCACCGCCAGTACCCAAGCCTTTCACTAACATCTGTCTTTGACTACATTAAAAATTTTCTAGGAAAGTTTTTTGCGGATTCATTCACGAGTTGCTCTAAAAAGAATTTTATTTTAACAGCTCTTATTTTGCAGATGCAATACCGGTTAACCCCATTAGTGCCAACGAAAAAAATCCACTTCTTTAACCGGAAGTTTTTAAATCATGTACGTTTTTCTGAAGCTCTTTCCCTATTAGAAATACGCAGTTTAGTTTATCCTAAATTAGATAAAATACTTGATGCTTGGATAAGGCATTACCAAGCATTACAATTTAAAAAGGAACTTCCCTCTTGAGTTTAAACTAGCCATGTTTCCTCTTTATCTGGTTCGCATACTGTATCCTATAGGATTAATAGCCAATATATTTTTTGGCTTTGCGTTTACCATCCAGTGGTTTCTAAGTGAAAGACACAAGAAAGCTTATGTCCCTAAAGCTTTTTGGATTTTTTCCTCAATAGGGGCGATTTTAATGATCACCCATGGCTTTATTCAAAGTCAATTTCCTATAGCACTTCTCCACGGAGCAAATCTAGTTATCTATTTTAGGAACCTAAATATTTCTTCTTCCCGTAAGCTCTCTTTAAAAACCACTTTGATCATTCTTGCTGTAACGTTGCTTCTCACTGCATTACCTTTTGCCATAGAAGCTTACTATCATCCTAATATGCAGTGGATGGCTTCTCCTAATATCTTTCACCTTCCTCTACCCCCACCAAATATTTATTGGCATATTATTGGTTGTTTCGGGTTGTTCACTTTTTCGTGTAGGTTCTTTATTCAATGGTGCTACTTAGAAATGAATAATCAATCTACATTGCCGGCGCTATTCTGGCAGGTAGGTTTTGTGGGAGGTTTCCTGGCCTTTCTTTATTTTATACGCACAGGAGACCCTGTAAATATCCTCAGTTATGGTTGTGGACTCTTTCCCTCCATAGCAAATCTACGCATCATATATAAGAAATCACGTCTTTCGGAGTTTCACAACCCCAGCTACTTCATATCTGCGGGAGAAGCTAGTGGTGACACTTTAGGCAGCGACCTTCTTCGCCATATCAAAGCTCTTAATCCTGATCAGCGTTGTTTTGGTGTTGGAGGACCTTTAATGCGCAAAGAAGGTCTTGAGCCTCTAATCCACATGGAAGAGTTCCAAGTGTCAGGCTTCTTAGAAATCCTAACCTCTATCTTCACTCTAGTTAAGAAATACCGAAAGCTATACAAAGCTATTCTTAAAGAAAATCCTGAGATAGTCTTCTGCATAGATTTCCCAGACTTTCATTTTTTCCTTATTAAAAAGCTAAGAAAATGCGGTTATACAGGAAAAATCGTTCACTATGTCTGTCCGAGTATTTGGGCATGGCGACCTAAAAGAAAAAAGATCCTAGAAAAGTATTTAGATACACTTTTGCTCATACTTCCTTTTGAAAATGAGCTTTTCACAGATTCTCCTTTAAAAACGATCTATTTAGGACATCCTTTAGTAAAGACGATATCGAATTTCCAACACTGTGCATCCTGGAAACAAGAACTCGCTATTTCTGATCAACCTATTGTTGCGCTATTTCCAGGTAGCCGACCTGGGGATATTCTCAGAAATTTACAAGTACAAATTCGTGCATTTCTTGCCTCATCATTAGCGGAATCACATCAGCTTCTGATATCTTCTTACAACCCGAAACACGATCAAACCATCCTCGATCTCCTAGAAAAGGAAGGTTGTCATGGTAAAATTGTCCCGGAGATGTTCCGTTATCACCTTATGCGAGATTGCGATTGTGCCTTAGCAAAATGTGGAACTATTGTCTTGGAAGCCGCTTTAAATCAAACGCCTACGATTGTCACCTGTCTTCTTCGGCCTTTTGATAGCTTTTTAGCAAAGTATATCTTTAAGATCTTCATGTCTGCATATTCCCTACCCAATATCATTACCAAATCAATTATCTTCCCAGAATTTATAGGAGGTAAATCTGACTTTACTCCTGAAGAAGTAGCAGCAGCTATAGATAGCCTTGCTAATCCTGAATCTAAAGAAAAACAGAAACTGGCGTGTCAGAAACTTCTTGAAACAATGAAAACCAACGTTGTGACGATTCAAGAATGTTTACAAACTATATACTCGTTAAACAGTCGTTTTCATAGAGAAAATGGTTGCTTAGGAAACTACGTCCAGAAGAATGTTAGGCCGAGTTTTTAACTCTTTCAATGTTCTTTTTGACTAAAAGAGGGTAGTGCTTTTCTTCTTACATAGATGGGAACATGGTGAGGGGGAAAAATGAAAATCTGCAGTGATCGAATGAAGTTCACATCTATGCCATCTTTAAGTTATGTTTCAGATTGCTTCGTTTATGAGTGCTTTAATTTCCCGTTCTATCTCCTTGATGTATGATCGTTGACGTTCAATCATCCTATTAGATTCTTTGATCTTTAATTCCAGCCTACAAAGCTCTGCTTCATAAGCTATCCGATTTGCCATATGCATGTGCTGTTCTTCTTGAAGTCGAGTATCACAATCTTCGTTCATTTGTTGCAAAGCAGCTATATAATCTTTAAGCTCAGTGATACAGGCTTCTAGTTCTTTATTTTCAAAGCGCCAAGCATCTTCATTACCGAGGTAGGTAGCCCTGTCTTCTATACAACCTTGTAGAAGAGAATTATATTCATTTTTCATCTCAGTTGCCTCGTTCTTATAATCAAGAGCTTTATTTTGAAGATCTTGAATTTCTGCGAGCAATTTCTGTACTGTGGGTTGATGCTCATCACGTGTAGAAGAATCTACAGCTTTGGCTTTCTTAAAATAAGAAAAAATATGCTTTACTCCTAACCCCAATAAAATTAACCCTAAAATTATTGAAGTTACAGAAATCGCAAAAACAAACGCGGGGAGTAAAGAAGCAAAAGCAGTCACTGCAACGATATGAGAAATGATGAAAACAACATTTATAGCTATCAAAGTAATACGAACTAATAACTGCTTCTTAAAAGAATATGTGGGCAAGGTATCCACACGCGTTTGTTCTGAATTCTTAATAGAAGATACATCATTCATAATCTCAAACACTCCAAATAAAAAATATAGGTAAGTTTTACCCTTTGTTATTCTCAGAATGAGAGATTATATTACTATCCGTAAATTCTTGAATACTAGAAGCATAGGCATCCAATGCATTAGCAAATTCTATTAAGCTATTACCCGTAGGAGTGGTTATTTCATCTTTTTTTGTGCTATCAGTAATCAATAACACGAGATCTTTTAACTTACGTTTCAACGTGATCAATTTTTGATTTAACTCTCGAACACATCCCTGGTTTCGTTCATTATCTGTAAGAAAAAGCTGTAGGCTAGAAATCTGCTCCTGTAATTCAGCGACTTTGTTCGTTAACTCTTCAATTCTCTGATCTTTCAGAAAAATTAACGCGGATTGTTCTTGGCACTCGGATTGCTGCTGAATCAAGTAAAACCTCAGATTACTAGACATAAGTTTTTCCGCCTGTTCAGACTGACGAGCAATTATAGACTCTTTATTAAGCAATTCATTGCTAACCTGAAGTTTCTCTATAACCAGCTGAGAAGTGGCTTGATTTTCCTCTAGAACACGCCTTAACTCGACTAATTCTTTGCGTAAACGAGAAACCGTGTTCTCTAAATAAGAATGCTCTTGAGCCATCGCAGCATATCTATGTGTGAGGCTGTCTAGTTCATCTTGTTTACTCTTTAAGAGAGCCTGCATTTGCAAAGCATCTTCAATCTCCTGATTCTGTTGACTTTGGAGAGGATGGTCTTCTTCTGATAAACAGTTCTGTAAATCCTGTGAGGACGTTTGCAATTCCTGAATAACATTTTCAGATCCTGAAACCTCTGATCTATGAAGACGAGCTAACTGCAAAATAATACAGGAGTGCCCTCCTCCTATGCAGAGAATCAATGTAACGCCGAGAACTATACTAATAAGAATCCCGTTAAAAATTGCAGAAGATAGAGCATGGGATATCACAAGTAATGCTATCCCAGCTGTAATAACAGCTAAACCTAAAATAACTGCGATTATGGAAGTGATAAGAACAACGTGCGGTTTATTAATATTATAACGACTAGAACCTAATGGCTGCGTATCAGCAAGTTCTAAGCGATGGAGAAGTTTCATAAGTTACTCGCCTAAACATAATGTGATAAACAACTAATCCTAAATAGAATAAGTTACGAGTATTCAATATATGTAATGTATTTATTAGCAAGTTAATTATTTCTAGAATTGAGAAAATAGAATATTGACCAAATATAACACAAAAAAAAAGCTCCACACATAAGCAAGGAGCCTTTTTTGATATTTTTAACACCTATAAAATTATCTAGAAAACTCATCTTCAGAAGATAGACTTTCCTCATCATCAGCATTGTTATCTTCTACCACCATATAAGCTATCCCCGATTCCGGGGATCCTATAACATTATTAGCTTCAAACCAATCCGCATGATCATCTTCTTCTTCATTACTCGAAGGCATTTCTATATCCATACTAGCGTCTGCGAGTTGAGATTCTAATTCTCGAGAGAGATTCACAACCTCTCCTTTCATAACAAGTAATTGTTGTTCTAGATCTTCTTTTTCTGCTTCAAATCGATGAAGATCTTCTACACATCTTCCCTCAATATGTTGAGCTCTCTCCAATTGAGAGACTGTTTCTTCTCTAAGACAATCTAACTCCATTTTCTGTTCTTGTAATTGTCTGTTCAACTCTGTCTCCACCACTTCTAAATCCTGTATATGCTGATATAATCTCTCTTGTTCTTCGCGGCTATGCTGCACAGTAGCACGAAGATGAAAAAGGTTATAAATAGCCACACAAATAATTAGAATAGAAGCAATTAAAGTCAGAGTCAGAAAAATAATGTAAAGTGATCCCAATTGAATATGGGAGGCCGCGCGAACAATAATTTGCGCCACAATGACGATTATACTCAAAGCTATCGCAGAAATATTCATCGTGCGATGGCCTTGGAATCCACAAGCAGAAGTCCTGTTTAAATTCATAGCTATGTAATTAGCAACCCCGTTCAAAACTTCCCCTAGAACAAAATGAAAAACACATATGTATTGAGAAACGCAAAAGTTTCGTATGTAGGTAACGCAGGGCTTTGCTGATGCTTAAAAAACCCCGGTATATATTGGCTAACTTTTATCCCGACATGATCTCTCAGGATATAAGCATTATCGAGACTGCACTTTACCCTCTAATTCTTCCACCTTTTTCGTCGCGGAATAAAGAGTTTGTTAATGATAAAAAGTAAACCAACTCATGATATGAGGTAAGATATCGTACATATGAACTATACGAATAAACGTAGACTGAGAGACGTAAGCAAGATTATGAATGAATCAAAAGAATGGCAAAAAAAACTCGACCCTATTTACCCAATAGAGTCGAGATTATACTAATTTAAATGGCTATAGACCTAAGCTTATAGTCTTTTCTATAATTAGCCTAAATCTTCCAAATCTTCAGTACCTAAATAATCATCTGTAACCGATAATGCTTCACTACCGTCTGGATCTACATCAGAACGCTCTGTATCACCTGCAATAGAAGCATGCGCTGCTAGTTGTGCTTGTAATTGATCTAGCTGTTCTTGCAGTTTGTCCATTCCAGATGTCAGACTTGATTTTTCACTTTGTAGAATTTTAATCTCTCCGGTGCTCTCGTCAAGCTGTTCCTTTAATTTTGCAATCTGAACTAAAAGATGTGATGTTTCCTGCATTGTTACACGAACTTTATGTGATATAGAAGCCTCTAGTTCCTTGTTTTGATTCTGCATCTTACGGAAGTCGTCTTCCACTTTTTTCTTCGCATCTTCTAGTTCTTGAATTTTACCTTCTAAACCTAATATGACTTCATCTCTGGACTCCAGATCACAGTTGAGATTTTTAACCTTCAAACTCAATTCATTTCTCGTATAAGCTAACATAGTAATTCGATTTTCAAGACCTTCTACCACTACTTGATCTTTTTCTAGTTCTTCTTCAAGAGATCGAACCTTGATAGCAAGATCTGCATTTTGATTCTTAAGTCTCTCAACATCTTGGTCTTTTACTTCTATCTTCTCGGTAAGATCTATTAATTTACCTTGCAATGTGATTACTGTGCTAACTCCTTCGTCTTGTAACTGTTGCAAACAAGCTTCCAATTCTTCTTTTTGTGCTGAAAGTGCGTCAACTTGTTCTAAAGAGTGTGTTAATTGTGTTTCTAAACTTTGTACTTGCTCCTCTAAAGCACCTATGTTTTGCTTAGCCAAAGCAACTTCTAAGGTCCTCTTTCCTAGCTCTTCTTGCATTTTTTGTGCTTCTTCAGCGATGGGTGGATAGCTTGCTACTAATTCCTTCAGTGCTTGAACTTTAGATTCTAAAGAAGCTTTTTCTTGATTTGCTTGTGCTAAATCACCTATGGCACTCATCAACTTCACTGACAATTCACTACAACGTCCCCGTTCTTCCTCTAACCGCGCTTCAGAACATATAAGCTGCTCTCTTAGCTCAATCATTTCTGCCTGTAAACGTGTGTTCTCTTCACCAAGTCGAGCATCACCAGGAACTCTTCGAGATTGAGAAACTACATTATACATAGACATGGAGAGAAGAATAACGCTAGCTAGTAAAGCAGTAGATACAAGAGCAACTAGAGTTACAGATGTAGGTAAGGCAAAGAAAACCAAAGTACCTATTAAAGTTCCAATAAGCACCATGCCTGCTAATAAAGCAATAGCAGTTGCAATTCGTTGATATTTACTCGCTGATATGCTAGACAGAGCGTGTTGCGTTGTAGGTACGTGTGTCGCAATAGGATTAGTGTTCACAGGGCTAGTCATCATAAATTACTCATTTTTAATAACATAACGCAAAACATTGAAGCGGTCATAATGTTTTAAATGCAAGAACTTTATGTCCAACGATAAGTAAAAAAACTTCAGTGAAAATATAGACAAATAACTTAGGAACTAATGCTTACCGAAACGAGCGGATTCCCTATATGCACTAAGCCTTAGAAACGGCCACAAGTGCACAATATTCTCCTACTGCTATGTAGGGGGCAATTTTAATGTCTTCAACAAGTATAAAAACGGCGTGTTTAATGTATTTCATTACATAAGCCACAGGGAAATTAAGGACTTCCAACTGTTTGTGGAAAGTCCTTAATTAAAATATGAGATTTTAACGTCTTTCTTCAAACTGTCTTAATTGATTTTGAGCCACTCTGAGAAGAAGATGTGTTGCTCGATTGAATTTTCTGTTCTTCCTCTAACCGCGCTTCAGGGTGTGCAAGCTTCTCTTTTAGCTCGATTATTTCTGCCCGTAGACGTGTGTTCTCTTTACCAATTTGGGCATAACTAGAAGCTCTTCGAGATTGAGAAACTAAATTATACATAGATATGGAGAGAAGAATAACGCTAGCTAGTAAAGAAGAAGATACAAGAGCAACTAGAGTTAAGGATGCAGGTAAGGCAAAGCAAACCAAAGCACCTATTAAAGTTCCAATAAGCGCCATGCCTGCTAATAAAGCAATAGCATTTGCAACTCGTTGATATTTACTCGATGATATGTTAGAGAGTGCGTGTTGTGTCGTAGGTACGTGTGTCGCAATAGGAGTAGTATTCACAGGACTAGTTGTCATAAATCACTCGTTGTTAATAACATAATTCAGAGCATTGAAACAGTTATAATCTTTTAAATGCAAGAAATTTATTCACAACGATAAGCAGCAAAACTTAAGTGGAAATATAGACAAATAACTTAGGAACCAATGTTTACCGAGATAAGCGAGTTCCTTATACACACTAAAAGCTGTAGAAACAACCACAGGTGCGCAATATTCTCCTACTGCTATGTAGGGGGCAATCTTAATGTCTTCAGCAAGTATAAAAATGGCGTGGTTGCTGTATTTCACTATATAAGCCATAGGGAAATTAAGGACTTTCAACTATTTGTGGAAAATCCTTAATTAGAATATGAGATTTTAACGTCTTTCTTCAAACTGTCTTAATTGATTTTGAGCAACGCTAAGAGCTAAGTCTTTTGATTGGACTTCCCTTGATGCCTCTACCAGCTGTTTTTGAAAATCAGAGAAACGGTTTTTATAATCTTCTAATTGAACATGAGCTTCATCTAGTTGCCTACGAAGATCGTCATTAGTTTGTTGTAAACGTTGTTGCTCTGCTAATGATCGTGTCTCTAAACTCTCAGGGCTTACTATTTCTGTATGAGATCTTAGAGCTTCTGTAAGCTCATGAATTTTCGTTTCTAATGTAGTGATACGTTCATTTGCTTCTTCTAAATTTTCTCGCAATACAAATAGCTTATCTTCTCTGAGGTCAAAAACTTCCTGTTCCAATTCATAAAGTGCTGAAGAATCAATCGGAGCATTCGGAGGGAAACTAAAATTGCGTACTTTTGCTTCAAGTTCTTCATCCCCATCACAATATTGCTGCAAACGCATGGCCCTCAAATTATCCACATGATTTCTTCCTGGAGCAGAATCATGCGTGCGGAAAAGATTAAATAACTGACTCTCTAATTCAAATATTCTTTGATAGCTGATACTTCTTTCAGAAGCCTCAACGAGTTCTTGAACTTGGCTTTCTAGAGCAGAATCCTTACTGAGTTCTTCCATTCTTCTAATTCTGTGGCGTGCCATCGATACACGTTCTCTAGCATCGAAACTCATTTTTGTTCTTATATCTTTTCTTGCTTCCTCTAACTTCGCTATACTTCTTAATCTCTGAGGGTCAGATTGCAACTTCAGACTTCTTTCATTTGTGTATGTTACGACAGTTTCTCGTAATCTTTCATTACTCATCTCTAATTCTCTGATAGTTGCCCTATTTTCTCTTATCTGTTGGTTCAGTGTTTGTACTTCTTGTTGCAGATTAGAAACATTTACCCCTGTTGCATTTTGTAATCGTTGGACCTGTGCTGCTAATTCTTTGCTCTTGGACTTACTTGCAGTTAATTCTAACTCTACCTTTTTTCTTTTATTTATCTGATGTTCTATCTGCCCCTTAGATACATTGCGCATACGAATTATCTGATTAGAAAAGCGAGTAATCTGGCTCTCTAAATCTAAAATCTTATTTTGTTTTTCACGATTGTCTTTTTGTAAGTCTGCTATCCTAGCTTCCACTTCTTCCTGTAGAGGCTGCGATATCTCCACTAGATCATCTCCTTGAACTGCAGATGCTGTATTTCCTGCTTGCAAATCACTAACTCTATTTGCAAAATCCCTGCACTTCCTCTTGAGTTCTTCTATTTCTTGCTCATATTTCCCTCGTTCCTCAACGAAAGATTGAACATGAGATGTTTGCTCTTTAGCAGAATTTTCGAGTTCGTGTTCTAGTCCGCGTATTCTTGCTAAATTCTCGGATGTATTTTGCTGCAACTGAGAGATTTCCTCTTCATAACGCCTTTGTCTTTCTTGACTTGCTGTTATGTTGGCAAGATATTCTTCTTCTTTACGACGCATCTTTTCTTTTAACTTGCGAATATTATCTTTAGATTCTCTCTGAGATTGACGCAGTCCCGTTATTGTGGATTCACAATGTGCATGATCTTCTGATAAACCAGATAATCTCTCTGAGACGACTTCCAATTGCACAACTTTGGCTTCTAATTCCAAGCATCTTACACGCAAATCGTCTCTTTCCCTTTCTAACTTAACTCGGAGTTCCTCTTGGCTTTTAACAATAAGGTGATGATTTCTATCTCTTTGTTGTAATGTGCCTTCAAATAAGAGTGCACTCCTCTCTATCTCAGATTTTTGTTGTGCTAATTCTGCTAACTGACTTTCTAAACAAACAACGCGTTCTCTAAATTGAGACTCACTAGAAGCCAAAGCTTCCTCTAATTCTTGTATTCTCGCTTCGAAACTACTCTCTCTTATCTGATTTTCTTCGTGTCTCAAAACCTCAGAATCCAAATCTGGAATTCTCGTGGACACATGTACGTGCTCTCTTTCTAACTCCTGTATTTGCTGATTTTCACATTGTAAAGCGCCAACACTATCCTCAAGAATCGGATCATTTGCTACGTGTACAAGTGCATCATGGGACGGACTTTCATTCTGTGGAGACTCTATCTGTATATGCCGCTTTCTATTTACTATGTGATAAAAGCTCGTAGCTAGGAAAAACAAGGCTACTAAAACGCTCATACCTAAAACAATACTTGGAATAACCCCCAATTCAACACTGAAAAGAACAAGAGCGGTTATACTGGAAATGAGAACCAATACAGATAGGAATATGGAAAACACATAAATGGCTAAACAACCCCGTGAAGAATTAGCCTTGACTAAACACATATTAGTTTCTAAAGTTGGCGTTAAACACGCAGAAATACATCTCATAATTATCTCACAAACAAATATCACGATTAAAACAACAAGACCTAACATGTGTGTAGATCTTGTATTGAGAAAAAGAGCGATGCGAAACGCTCTTTGTATATTAAAATAAGGAAATACAAAATAGAATAAGCTTCACAACTAGGCGTGAAGCCCATTTATAGAACAAGATGGAGGTAGTCTATATACTTGAAGATCGGTTACGTGTTCTTGCGATCGGTCGTAAATTTAAAGTTTCTAACAAAGCTATACGTTCTTCTTGCTGTCGGATACGAACTAAGGCGCTGGTAAGAGAACTGATGCCAATATCTGTTTCTAAGTTCTCGTAATAGTTCACAGTGGATTGTAGATGCTGTAGGATTTCTTCTTTTTCTTTTAATAAGTCTTTCAGCTGCTGAATATGATCTGCATCTACTTCTTGTTGTTGACTTACAGTGTGTCGTAAATCACTAATTTGTTGATCTTTTTCTTGCAATTCTTGATTAAATCTTTCTTGATTCTGCAATAGAGTTTGTCGCAACGCGGTCAATACTCCATCCTTCTCTCTTTCTTGATTCGTCAACTCTAATTCTAAAAATTGCGTTCTTTCTCTTATGGATCTTTCTTTAGACTCCATCTCTTGTTGATGCCTGTGATCAAGTTGAAGACGTAGATTCGTCTGTCTTACTACTTCTCTATAACATTCTTCCTCCTTACTCTCTAACAATAGTGCATGTTCTTTTCTTAATTGATGAATAATACTGTCTAATTGTACTATACGCTCGCATCTCTCTTGTAAGAGATCTCGTTGTTCCTCAGATATAGAGCTGAGACTTGTCTCTATTCCTATCTGATTTTCCTGATTGGACAAACGTAAAGACGCTAATTCGTTATTAGCGGTAGCTAGTTGTTGGGTTAATTCAAGAACTCTCTCCTGTTCTATGACACTAGGAGTTACCTGTTGTGGAGAACTGCTCTGACAACAAAAATACACACCCAAGGCTATAAGTAACAGCCCTGCGATAATCGCCATACCTAGAAGAATAGCACTTAACAATCCCAGATCTGCTCCCAGAAATACGCAAGCTGCGATACTAGAAGCAATTATCAAAATCCCTGATACTATAGCAATCGTATTGATAATAATATGAGAGTTCGTTCTGTCTACACGTGTAGACACTATCTCTTGTCCCTCTAATCTAGAAAACAAGTTCGTCTGCATACATTTCATAAAGAAACCCTTAATAAAATAGATAACTTGCACACGCTTGTCTTTTATGAATTGTATATTGTCTAAGCGTCTGATAGGAATGGCTGCACAGGTTAACCAAAAAAGAAAATCAAGAATAGTCTTGTTTAGTGCGCCAAGTATTCATCACAGAGTATTCTCCCCCTTAAACCCACAGAAAACACGATGAAAAAAACACGGAAAGTGTTTCTGTTAAAATCTAACACGCTCATTTATGATAAGTACCAATTTCTCCTTGTCTTTGTTTACATTTTCATTAGTGCATAGCACTTCTAACTTATTATTCTCTAGATTCACCGCGATCTGAAAAATGATCTTCGGCAGTCACTATGTTGTGAACGGTATCTTCTTCTAAACTCATATCGATAGTATCTAGGTTAGTACCTTCAAAAACGGTATTCCCTAATCTTGAGAACTCGCTTCGCAAATTCGCTATCTCTTGAGTTTGTTGAGAAGTGAGTTCTCTCAATCGTAGGAGTTCTTTTTGTTGACTTTCTCTTTCATGGTCAAAATAACTCGCTATCATGGCCCCGACTTCTTCTCGAGTATATTCCTCGGACTCCTCTAGTATCAAAAAACTCGGACTCATTGAATTCTCCATAAGCATGGAATGGTATTGTGATCCAAAACGTGTTTCCACCCTTTCCATTATCCTATAATAAAGAGCTAGTGTACGCTTGAGCTTCTGATTCTCCTCTTCAAGGGCATGTACATTTAGAGCATTACCTGATAATAATGTTTCTCTGATATGCTCTTCAGCTCCTCCGCCTATGACTAAAAATGGAGCTTCTGCCAGACTATCTCTATTTTGCCCTACTTCTTCTAAACGCATTTGCAAAGCACGTATTGTCCCTTGATTTACTGTTTGGGTATTCTGTAGTTTTTCTATTGAACTTTGCAAATCGCTTTCCATACTAGATAAGGCAGCGAAATCCCTATTGCGTAGACTTAACGCATCTTCTAAAGAACGTATACGCGTTTGTGCCTCATCCCTCGCTTGCAGTAAAATGCGCACTTTCTCATGTACAGGGGCAATTTTCCGGAAATCAATGAGATCCTGATGAGAGTGCAGTTGCTGAAGAAGATCTTCATAACACTGTAGAGAACGCGCATAGTTTAGACTTTTTTCTCTGAGTCTAGACAGGCTCTCTTGACAGTCGCTGACTAGGTTACCACAGTCCCCGACTATAAGAAGCTCTTGGAACCTTTGAAAATCTGTATATGCGTTATCAAACTCCTCCCTAGCACTATCCATGCTGATTTTTGCTAAGTCTCTCTGACTTACAAAATATTGGTGGTTGAGGCGCTCTTGCTCATGTTCTGACATCAACGTGCGTAATTCTCTTTCTATGGCGTCTATGCTTTCCTCTGTGAGAGCTGGAGCTTCTGAGGGTCTAGAATCATGGATATGAGATCTTGGGGTATCTTCTGAGAAACGCTGCGACTGAGATATTACAGCGTGGCAAGAAAAACATTTTAAGCTAGCGCTGAAGAGTAACACTCCAATAGCAACAGATATACCAATAATTACGGTAGAATACAATACTCCCAACTGCGTTCCAAATAGAACCACAGCAGCTATAGCTCCGGTAATAATCAATAAACTTGCTATTAATGATATAATAGTCGTAAGAACATGAACTCGAGAATCAGAAAAATTACAACAGCGATCTTCAGAGTTCTCCGATTTCAAATAGAAACAAGGAGAAACACATTTCATATAAAATCAATCCAAATTATAAACGGCTGGAAGATAGTATTTTCTATTCTATTTTATTTCAAGCTCTTATTAAGAAATCTACTTTGACTCGTCGATAGAATTTATGCAACTCGTTTAAAATCAAAAGAAAAGAACAATGATTGAGAAAAGTGTGTTTTTTAAGGAAAATGTGAAATTTAGAAAGGTAAACAAACTAAGTATAAAAAGAACAGCAGAAGAGATTTTCAGAACAACATTATCCCACTGATTTTGAAGAAATTCCTTTGTTTTCTTGTTGTTTTGCTTATTTTCATCATTTGTCATTAAGACGTTCTTGTGATTAGAATTACTTCTTTTTATGGTTATAGCAACTTTCATCATCCGTACAGTTATCGTTTAGACGCTCTCTTTCTACATCTGGGATCTGTACACACAGAATCTCAGAAACACTGTTTACTCACGAATCATACACTGTTTATGTATGAGCTCCACAGGGAATCTTAACCACGCGTATATACTACACTAGTGAATGACGACTTAATGAATTTTGTAAGACTGAGCTACCCCTATGGCAAATATCACCCCGAATTGTTTTCCTAGTTACTCCACACATATTGTTCCTAAACCATCTTTAAAACAGCGTTTACAGATATGTGCACAAAATATCCATTACCACGTCTTTTACCTTTTCATAACAACTACCTTATTGAAGCAGTCACCGCATACTGCAAATCCAGTGAATTTGCGTATTATTCTTACTGTTATTCTTGCTTTAGTTGTCAGTAGTGTTCTTTTCTTATTTCTCTATCCTTTAAAACTCGCTCTCTTAGGAGTCAGCCTATGTTTAAAAGATGCTAAAACAACCACAATATCCCCCATAAAGATTTTTGCTCGTAATTTACAGGACATATGTAATGAAACGCTTTATATCAATTCCGATACCCTGCACATAACCCCAGAGTCATCTCCCTTTTTAAAATCCTTTTTAATTCCGGGAGAACGCTCTTGGAAGTTACGCCACTTGGAAAATGAAATATCCAAAATATATTCTGGTATACCTGATCCCCTATTCAAAATTCTTCACTATGTAAACACCAAGTTTTTACAACAAGACGACTCCTCTTCTAGCCAACAAGACTCCTTAGAAGCATCTCTGTATTATTCCGTTCTACAAAAACTTACAGCGGCATTACAAGACCCCTCGATCACAAAACCAAGGAAACAACAGCTGTTAAACTATATTGGGTCTTATGCATTTGCATGCCCCCCTACATGGATTGAAGTCATATTTAGAGAACTGACCGAGATCTATAATAAACAAGATACTAGTGTAAACTACATCCTATTGTGTGTACAAATGTTCAAAGAAAATTTATTGCAGTTGATGACGAACCGTTCTTCACCAGAGTGGCATCACATGGCGAGCTTTAAACATTATCACGGGCGTTCTCTAGGGCTGAACATGGATTCCCTCGCACGGATTCAATTTACAGGCTACCTTATCCTGAAAAAACAAAGTCTATATGACCGCGTTTATAAGAGATTCATTTCTAGCTACAGGGATTCGGTAGCAGACCTTATCGAATATATCCGTTATCAAATCTCTGAATCTTCTCAAGATCTAAAGAACTCCCTATCAGTATATCTATGTGAAACCATGAGGACATTAAGGGTCCCTGAAAACGAAATTTCCTCTATCCTATGCTCTCTATTTTATGATGACCAGTTTGATTTGAATACTTCTGGGGTTGCGTTCATTTTACTCATGCAGGGGATCCTGACGACACATCCGGAGACAACCACTCAGAAAATAAAAAAACGCCTGTGCTCACTATTCTGTTAATCAGCAGAATTGCAAAAAAATCTTCACAAAAGACACTAACAATTTTTGAGTTAAAAATCTTT
Organism: Chlamydia psittaci 6BC; assembly: GCF_000204255.1. Classification (NCBI taxonomy): domain Bacteria; kingdom Pseudomonadati; phylum Chlamydiota; class Chlamydiia; order Chlamydiales; family Chlamydiaceae; genus Chlamydia; species Chlamydia psittaci. Next base: position 921,891 of record NC_017287.1, read on the forward strand.
AAACTTCAACTACATAGTCAGTAAAAAGTTGTAATTAATCACGAGTTCTTCTATACTATTTTAGCTTTTCATAAAAAAGTACGAAAATAGACCCTTTTGGGGAGGATTTTTCGGCTTATTTTCATTCAGGTAAATTTCTATGTCACTAGAAAACAATAATTTCCGTGCTGCTTTTGCACACCCACAACCCGCTCCAGCATTGCACGGAACCTCTTTAATAAAAACCGCCAATCAAAAAATTTCTTTTCTATCCATATTCCATGCGTTAGGAAATAAAATTGGTGCTTGTCTCTGTTTAAATCCAGAGTCTGATTCTAAAGCCGGATGGGTCTTTGCCTTTGTTTTATCTGCTATTATTACGGTTCTCCTCTGTATTATCCTTCTCCCTGTGAAGTTAATCCTTCTAGGATTAAGTTGCTGCCCTTGCATATCTAGATCTCCAACTGAGGTTGAGGCACCACAAATTCCATCTTCCTCAAGACCTTCAACTCCCCCAGCAAGAGAGGCAAGTGCTTCTTCTCAACTTCCTGTAGGACTAGATCCATCTAGATTTGCTCCAGCTTCCTTTATCCCTGTTCCTCCGATCAATCCACCTTCAATGCAATCCTTCGGAGGAGAAGTTTCTCAAGGAATAACTCTTAGAGAGTTCTTGGAAACAAACTACCCCACAGTCGACCTAAACACTGTTACCCTAGACAATTTAGGAATCACCCTTTTAACATTAGAAGATCTCCCTGAAGGCACCAATCTTCTAGATCTCCCCATGTCTCTACTTTTCGGAGAGGATAGTCGCGACCTATCTGAACTCCCCTTGTTCCAAGATCGCGAGGCTGGCTCGGTGCCTGGTTCTTTACCTCCACAACATATAGAACCCTCAGAAGACGGGCTAGAAGATTTGCAACATCAGGATGGCGGAGCTACTGCCCCAGCTTCTCTAATTGTCGATACATCTGAAGCTGTTCCTGTTGTAGAAGTTGACCAACAACTCTCTGGAAGAGAATTGTTAAACAGATTGTATCCTAATACAGATCACTCAAGATTCATTAACAGTGCTCGTGTAAACCTAAGACTTCAAGGTATTCCTGGGCCTCATAGTGACGAGGATATTCTTAATCTTCCCGCAGTCACAGCTTTCCCAGATCTAGTTGCTGGACAGCCTGCGCGTCCTTCCTCTTTAACTCTCACTGACATACCAGCATCCCTTGCTTCTTCTCCACAAGCAGAACCTGTTGCGCCCCCTCCTAGTGAAGAATTAATTTCACCTAGCGACCCTCGATACACTTTCTTACAGAACCACTTTCCTGAAGTAGAACCTCAATACTACAGCAGACACATTAGTTTACTAGCTTCACTTTCTGGTGTGGACGAAGGAAGCTTCAATCTTCTTGAATTGCCTTTGGAAGCATTTATTTATACGGAACCTGATCTAGATTATGAGCCGATTTCTTCAGAGGATTTGCAAGAAAGACTGAGAGAGATCTCTCCTGAAGAACATGTAAGAAGAAATAACGAGTTTCTTCAGAACCTCCTAGAAAATACGCCTAATCGCTGGACTTTCTTAAATAGACTAAGAAGCAGTATCACAAGCTCTACTCAAAGTGCAGACTTGCGTAGACAGTGGTTCTCAATAATCGACATGATTGTTCATAAGGCTAGTCCGGAACTGGAAATAGAAGGTGTAAGCAATACTGCTCGTGCGTACCTGTTCCGAATTCACCAAATTTTAAAAAATGATACGGTTTCTGTTGAAAGAAAAGTAGAGATGTTAAAATACATCGCTTCTCATTATGATTCAGATTCTGTGGCAATGTGTTTAGAAGCAATGCAACAAGAAATCACGTTACAAAATGAGATCGCCCCTCAATTATCTCTTGTTGAAGCCGATGAGGGAGCCACTGGCTCCAGCGCACCTAATAATCGAATTCTTCCTCCTCTATCCTCACGAGCAACTCCTCAAGAAGTAACCGGATACGTCCAGCTGTTAAGAAATATTCTATCATCCCCTATGTTCATGAATGAGGATAATGTCCACCTTTGTCCTGCTAATGATCTCTATCTAGAGTCATTGATGAGAGAGGTACCCAACACCTGGGGACCAATCCATCAACCATTAGAAGATCAGGTCAGACAAGTTCTAGAAGTTGAGGACGATAATATTCTTCGAAACGAAAATAACCCCACAACTCGAACTAGACGAATGAGACAGAACCAAGAGATGCGTGATAGCTGGCGTGGCATATTGCTATCTCTATCCAATAGAAGGGAGGGATCGGTTTCTTCAGACGAAGCCCAAGCTCTTTCCCGCTCTACAATGTATCAAATGCTCAAACTTATAAGTAGTCCAAACGTACCGCACGACAAAAAATTATCCGTCATAAGCAACGTAGCTTCATACTATGATAGGTGTCCTCCTACTTGGGTCCGAGTTGCCGGCCAGGAATTACAAGCTATCTTTAACACTAAGGATGAGACAACAAATATTGTGCTTGTTTGGGTACAAATGTTTAAGGAAGGGATTTTGTCAGAAATCTTCAGAAACCAAAGAGAATGGCACATGATGACAGCATTCAAGATGTTGCGCGGTTCTGAATTGGGATTAGACAATGTGGGGATTATTCTAGATTCATATACAACCATGCTAACTGCTCGTCAATACACGAATCAGCATAACCAATACTTCGCGCAATTCCTAGATGTTTACCGAAATGGTGGTGAAGACTTGATTAATTCTGCTCTAGAACAGGCTCTTGGAGGCTCTGATGATCAGATACAAGCTCTAACCAATACCGTCCTAGCAGATTTAGAGGCTGCGGGTATTCCTGAAGCACATCGCTCTCAAATTATGGAGGAAGTCTTCTTCCCAGAAGAAAATGACTACAAACCTTCGAGAGAGGCTATCTGTTACTTACTACTTAAAGAAGGTGTTATCACCGCTCAAAACTCCAACCGTTAAACATTGAAATAGTTCGATACACAGCCTCTTGAAGCTAAGGCAACATAACCCCACAGTTGTGTTGCCTCAGTCTTTTACCCCAAACAAAAAATGGTACTATTGTATATCCTAGAAAAACATAATCCCGCTATTGTTGCTCATATATTCTCGATTCACGTTTAAAATCTACAATACAGAGTAGTTGTTCTCTCGGCTTGCATCGCCGAAGTCTCTTCTTTAAGGCTGATCCTAAGTGGATAAGCCATGTATTTCGATGACTATTTAAAACTGGAGTCACAAGTCACAATACTTTTACTAACAAAGTTTGGGTTAGCATCAAATGAATACGATGATAGGACATTAAACCCTTAAATTATTTTTAACATTTAGAGAATACACCCCTATGAGCGTGTTCCTTAACCCAAGCAACTCACAGCCAACGCCATCTTATCCTCCTCCTCTCTCGTGCTGCCAACATATCACCACTTGCATAAAAGAGGCGAGCTACTGTTCCTTATTTTCAACTATCTTTTCAAAAATAGTCTCTACCTGGGGTGGCGAAAACTTAGAATCTTTCTTAGGTTACCTCACCATTGCTCTAGCATGCCTTACCTCTGCTCTTATTTCTCTCATACTTTACGTTCTCCTTATTCCAGTTAAATTAGTAGTTGCTGTAATAACTCTTCCCTGCTGTCGAAAGACCCAAAGAACCTCTTTACTTCCCGAAACTCCAAAGGTCGTTATCCCCTTAACGGAAACCCAAGAGGCCTTCGTTGAAGAGGTAAAACAATCCATTCTCCAAAATCTAACTAATGAATTTGAAATGAATACATCAGAGGATATCTTATCCCTAGTTCCTATTCCTTCGCCATTTTTGACTTCATTAGAGACAGCATCCTGTGAAAGAATTTCGTGTAACTACAAAAAGTTAATAAGACTGATTAATAACTTGAATTGCTGGGATGCTGGTTGGGGAAATATCATGAATTATCTTACTGTTGAACTATCCGAAGATCCTTCTCATCCCGATGCTCAAACATTTCCGATCATCATGCACCACCTCATTCTAGCTCTAGAAGATCGCGATATTTCTACAGAAAAAAAATGCGCTGCTCTTAATGAAATCTCTTCGTATGCAAATATGTGCCGACCTACTTGGGGTGAAACAATTTTCAGGTCGATAAATCATCTTTATAATACAAGAAATTCAGGAAGAGACCAGATACTCTTGTGGCTACAAATGTTTAAAGAGCACTTGCTCACACAACAACAACTCATTGCACATGAAGAGGAATGGCATCAAATTAATGGCTTAAAACATATCTATGGGAAACAACTTGGCTTGACTACTCATCATCTAAATCAAAATCTTGCTGGTCTGACCCTAAGACAAACCTCGACGCTTCCTCAGAATATAGAAAAATACAGAGCTCTTAAAAATAGTTTCGAACAAGCCTATGCAACATCTTATTCTCAACTCGTGTCCTATCTGCACAATGCATTTGTAACATCAACACCAGAAATACAAGCTCATATTCATAACTACCTACTGGATATAGTCGCCAGAACTATCAATCTTTCTGAAACAACAGCACACATTGATGTCGTAATTGATTGTTTCTACGATGAAAATTATGAACTCAAGCCCGAAGGAATAATCTACCTACTCTATGTCATGGACATCATAGTTCCTAAGCGTACCTAACACAGTCAGACGAAACAGTAAAAAAAAAGCGCTGTGTGAGGTTTCACAGCGCTTTTTTGATTTCACAGATCGTGAACACTATTCCTTAGAATATCAGACGCATACCACAATTCAAATCATAGGCTATAGTATGCTCTCTCCATTCATAGGTAAATCCTAAGAAAGTACTGAAATAAGAATTCCACTCGGTATCATTACTAAACTGAGCTTTTATGGACTTTCTAGAAAGATTAGAACCGACGCCATCCCATGAATAAGAAGCTTCTGGCAAGTTAATAAGAACAGTAGGTTCCTGACGGTAGACATCAATAGCATAAGAGAAACTAAAGCTATTAACCTCTGAACGCTGCCCTCGAGAATAGTTATGTTCTAAGGTGACACCAAAGGGAATGGCTACATTTTGTAAATGTCCTTCACCAAATGTTCTTGCCTCACTACCTACCTCTGTAAATTTAGGAAAATCCACATAGACGTATTCAGCTTCCACGAAAGGCACAACTGCAGAAACAATAGAAGAAATCAACCTACGTGAATTTACAATATAACGATAATCTACGTGAGCATCTGCCAAGATACCGCGACTATTCCAAGACCCTTTGGATTCACCTAAATTTGGCTTAGGATATTTCGTGTTTAAGTCGTTATGAATGTCACTATAAATCAACATACCTTTAAATAACCACGACCCAGCAAAGATACCCAAATATCCTGAACCTAAATAACCACTTTGATCACTACGTGACGAATAAGCTTGACTAGCGGTATAACCGAAGAATTGCGCAAAGCTTCCTCCAATTAAAAAATCCTCTATTAATTGTGTATCCAATCCTACAGCATAGCCACCAGCACGGTGAGTAAAGCCGTCCACCTTACCAATTGTTGCACAATTAGTAAAAGTTCCCATCCCAGCTCCCCAGATATTCGTTGAGAAATCCAACTCCATTCTTTGTGCAGTAATGTTGTGAGCCAACTGTTGTTGTTTTAAAGATCGTAAGTCTCCGTAATGTCCCCATAAGGAATTCAATACTATAGACCCACTCTTCTCAGGATTTAACTTATAACTCGTAGGCTTCCAATTGATCATTAATTTTCCATTAACTACTTGTGGATCAGACCACGTTCCCATATGTCCATAAGTGTCTTCTGTTATGGTTGGAACAGAAACTTTAACACGTAATTCTTCTAAAGCCTTATCCAAATCAGGAGTATCGGATATCGAGGAAGCGCTCTTAAACGAAAGTAAAGTAATATCCGTTTCTTTACGTAGTAAAGCATGGTTTTCATAACCTGCGCCTGCTGAATCTAAGAGATTTAAATCTAGAGATCCTGAACCAATTGTCATGCCCTGAGGGACAATAATCTGAGGAGGTAAAGGAGTCTCGTCATCACTAGAAACAAATGAAGCTAGGTCAATTCCAATAGAATTGATATCTGCCAAAGTCTTTTTTCCAGGATTCTTAACAGGATCGTAAGCACTATAATAAACTTTAGATGTAGGGCTTTCTATCTTCTCAGCAGGTTTTGCATTCGGATCAAAAATACGCAAAACTGTTCCTGCGGAAAGTAAGATCTCACTACCTCTTTCTTGTTTTAAGCCGCACAGCCATAACTGAGCTTTATTAGATAAGACCAGTGTTCCTGATTCTAACAAAGCGACCTGAGGGATTTTAGAGGTTGCATGAGAAAAACGAATATTTCCAGTATGAGGAATTCCCGAATCATCTTTAGCTTTAGAATTAAATATCAACGTAGGATCATTTAATGCATCCTCATGATCTTTTGCGCCTTTTCTTAAAGTCAAATCTTCAAAAACAATAGCATCGGCAAAAACTACGGAATTCTCTCCAGTAGCAGAAACCTCAACTAATTTTGACTCTTTTCCTGAGAAGTACAGCCCATTAGAGATATCTTCAGAATTCCTATTGCCTTGGAAAACTATATCCCCTCCTAAAGCCTCTAAAACCACGATGCCTTTTTCACTAATACGAACAGCCCCACCTGTAGGAGCATAGTTATTATAAAAAGCTACGGAACCTTGATTTTTTTTAATGATCAGATCTTGAGTGTGAATGGCACCACCGCCAAATAAATTATGCTCAGGGTGTTTGGAAGCCGTAGTACTATTCCCTGAAAAAATCACATCTCCGATATTCTCGATAATCTCGACTTTTGTATTATCGCTCTCTACTTTAGAAGCAAAACGCTCTTGAGATTCAGTTGAAGTTAATGAACCTGTTAAAATTGCCCCACCAAAACATCCTGCAGAATTCCCTGAGAACAACACCTTACTGTCATTTTCTCGAATCACTACGGATGTCTTAGCAAAAATCGCTCCTCCTCCGCTATGATGACCTTCTGAATTGATCTGTCCTTCTTCAAGATCTTCAACATAAGGATCTCCAAAAACAAAGTTATCCTTAAACTCTACTTTCCCTAAGTTTTTAGAAATGGATACGCCTGAGGCACTAGCCAGTGCTCCACCAGCAGTAATTGTTCTATTGCCAACAAAAGATACTGTAGATGCGTTCTTCTCAATACTTAATGTATCCCCTAAAGCACAAACAGCACCGCCGAGAAATTTCGCACAGTTACGGATAAACTGTACTTTCCCGTTGTGAGCAATGGCAACGTCTTTAGATAGAATAGCTCCTCCACTACTATTTTCTCCAAAAACTCGGTTATTGCTAAAAGAAAGGTCTACGTTATTTTTCAAACCAACAGCATCAAACCCAAACAAAGCTCCTCCTCCTAAAGGATTTTCTTTTTGAGCTTTGTTATCGCTAATTTCCATAGAGTTTTCAAAGAAAGATACAGATGCAGAGTTATCTTCTATACTTATACTCTTAGCAAAAATCGCTCCTCCACCACGGACCCCTAAATTTTCTGGTTTAGAAGATTCTATAGGAGCATTCGATGCACTCGATTCTTCGGAAGATTCGGAAGCTGTGGAAGATAAAGTGGAAGGAAGAATGCATCCTTTATTGCAAGAGAAGGTTATTGCTCCTGAGTTCCCGGAAAGTGTAACCATCTCATTAGCAAAAATCGCTCCTCCACCAATGTGCGTACTGGAGGATGCACATTGACCAGCTTTATTCTTAGAAAAAATAATCTCTCCGATATTTCCAGAAATCAACACATTGGATCCGTAAAGAGCCCCACCACCAAGAGAATTATGGATCTCTTGAGACTCTAAAAGGTTCTCATTACCTTCGAAGCGAACCCCTCCAGTATTATCCACTATTTTAATATCACCAGATCCAATCAAGGGCTCTTTAGCATCTGTAGAAGGTTGCTCAGGAAGCAAACAATAAATCGCACCGCCGCCGAACTTAGAGGTATTCCCCTCAAAGGCAACGTCCCCAAAATTTTGACCGATTTCTACTTGATGCTGAGAACTAATAGCACCACCAGTTACTTCGGCTGAATTTTCCTTAAACAAAGAACTTCCAACGTTCTCTACTATTCTTACGTTTCTAGATAAAAGAGCTCCTCCACGGCACTTCGAACTGTTTTTAGAACAAAGCACTCCATGATTATTTAAGAAACTAATTCTCTCTCCAGAAGCTAAAGCTCCTCCTCCTAAAAACTGAGAGCTTTCAGCAACAGCCAAGGCCTGATTATTTAGAAACTCTATGGATCCTAAATTTCCGCAAAAATCCATAGATTTTGAAGAAGATACAGCACCTCCAGATAAAGCATAGTTACCAAGGTACTGGATATCCGCATGGTTTATAGAACAAACAAAATTTCCACAAGCTACAGCCCCACCGTTGGCCTTGTCCGCATGATTCTCATTTAAGAGAAAAGATCCCTTATTCTCTAAAAATACAACGTCTCCACTAGAACACCGAGACTTATGAACTGGACGTCCTTGATTAGCGTTAAAAGCACCGCCCCCTATAGAAAAATCGGTAATCTCTGCAGGAGCAGATGTAAAATCTACATCTGTTGTGGAATTCGCTATAGTAACATCATGACAGCCATGTATAGCGATACTACGCCCAGAAACGGCCCCACCACCTGCTTGAGACTCACAACCATCAAAAACGAGTTTTTCCTTAAGGCTCTCAAAAACAACATCTTCATCAGAATAAACAGCAGCTCCTGCAGCTGTAGATTTTAAGTTAGTAAAAGATAGGCCCGACTTCATCCCTGTTCCCTTGAGAGCTATGCCTAAGAATCCAGGGGTATTTTCATCTACAAGATGCTCTGGTGCATTTTTATAGCAAAATGCTAATCCCTGCTGAGAGTCCTTTACATCGTATTGTGGATAGGTTTTCTCTTTCTCAGCCTCAGCATTTGTAGATCTGGCATCTAAATTTTCCCAAGATAAAACATTTACTGTTTGAAATATGGTGCTCGCATTTTCTAAATGTTGTCTCTGTTCATCCTCTGCAACCAAAACTTTGTAAACACACGTGGATGTATTATCTAAAAGAGAACGCTCTACATCCGTTTCTTCTTTTTTAGGTTCTTGCGCATGGGATTTTTCTTTCCTAAAAATACCTGCAGAAGGCGCTTCTAACTGAGCTTTGGGCATAGAAAGTGTATCAAGAATCACCTCTGAAGCTGGTTCATAACCATATAATCTGTAATTATTGGTGACCATCCCCGTAGAAACTAATATGGCTAAAACTACGGAATGGGAAAATGTAGATTTTTGAAACCTTGATACCTTTTTTGCGATCATCGTAAACCTAATTCAGAGATGTTTCAGTATTCGTTTTCAAAAGGTTTATCACTATCAACACGATCCCGTCAATAAAGAAAGATAGCAAATAGGTAAACTTAAAAACTAAGAAAGGCTAGATAAAATTCGCTCGCAGACACGTGCTCGAACCAAATCTATAGATCCAGAGATTCCGTTAAACAAAGACCGGCCACAAGCCTTCCCGTGGCATTTTATGACAAGTTTAGATAGCCCACACACCATGGAACCTGGATAAATCGTATAGTCTAATTGACGTTTCACATCAGACTCTAATTTATCCCCTAAGATATGACTGAGAAAATCAAAAACGCCTTCTGCTGTTTTCAGGAAGATGTTTCCTGTAAACCCATCTGAAACAACAACGTCCACACGACCACTGAAGACATCACCGCTTTCAATGTTGCCTAGAAAGGCCTGCTGAAATGTTTCCCTCAATAAACGAAATGTCAGTCTGTGCGCTTCTGTCCCTTTACGTTCTTCTGAACCAATATTTAATAAACCTATCGTGGGATGCTCTGTACCTCCCAGACATTGCTTGTAGGCTAAACCCATACGAGCAAAACCTAACATCTCTTCAGGATTTACAGAAACATTAGCACCGACATCTAATATAACTGCATATCCCCGCAGAGTAGGAACACGAACGAGTAAAGCAGGACGACGAACTGTAGGGAACATAGGAATTTTAGTTCGTGATAAGGTAATCAAAGCCGCAGTGTTTCCTGTAGAAATAAATGCGTCTATCTTACCCTCTTTGAGATAGTCTAAACCCAGAGCCATGGATGAAGACTTTTTGCGAATAGCGGACAAGGGAGAATCTTCCATAGTGATAAAGCTTTCTGAAGCTATTACCTCTGGATATCCCCTATAAGTATTCTTACTGAGTATCTGCTCCTTCACTTCATTAGAAGCAAAAGCAGTAAAAGAAATGTGCGAGTTCGAAGCTCTAGAGTTGAGTACATCGATTAGCACTTCCCAAATAACGAGAGGAGAGTGGTCTCCTCCCATCAGATCTATGCCAATTTGCACGTTCATAGCACAAATATTTTGTTATTTCTTTTCTACAGTCATAACGGCTTTCCCGTTATAAAAACCACAAGAAGTACAGACTGTATGAGGAAGAAAAGCTTGTTTGCAGTTGTTACAGACAGCCGCATGACGTGCTTGTTTTGCATGATGACTTCTTCGGATATTTTTTCGTGCATTGCTATGTCGATTGCGTGGTACTGCCATATCTCTCACCTTTTATAAATTATCGAAAGGGGATTCCCCTTTGATTTTCTTTCTATCTTCTAAAAATTGTACGATATTTCCTCTTTCAGGGCAGCCTTCTTTATTACATTCTTGAAAATGGTCGCTCTCTAAGAGGAGTTCTTGCCGAATTAAATCTTTGCAATCAAATACACCCGATTTCGCGTCTTCATGACAAATCAGGTGAGACACATCCATTAAACTCACAGAATATAAAAAACTTTTGTCACAAACACAACAACGCAACCCTAAGTCCGTAGCTATGTTTAAAGATAAAATCCATTGTTCGTTATCTATCTTTTCTAAGCTTCCGGATACATCAATGGTGCTAGAAAAAAGTTCTTCTTCACCAGACTCACGTATACTTGCTGGACTTAAAGAATAGTTTATTACTTCTCTTTCTCCGGGAAGTTTTAGTCGGCAAATGTATAATTTTAGATCGTCTATGTTTCCCATAAGAAAAAAATCTCAAAGCTATGTTTAGAGCTTCTGCGAGTTTGAAGACAGGAGTTTACCAAACAAGGTAATTATAGAAAACAAAGACATGCTTTAAATCTATTGAGACAATAAATAAAACTATCATTTTAAATTAAAAGAATCAATAAACCATTTCTGTAGAATTTTTTACCTAATTTTTTTATAATTTCCCTTTCAGAAAGTAGACAAATATCTAGGAAGTTTTAAGACTACGCCTCTACAAACAAACCTATTCCTGAATTATATCCCTAAAAAACGCAGGGAAATACGGACTAGGCATCAAGGAAGACCATGGAAAACGACATCTTATTAAATATAGAGTCCAAAGAAATTCGCTACGCCCATCTCAAAAACGGCCAGCTTTTTGACCTCATCATTGAAAGAAAAAAAATTCGCCAACTCAAGGGCAACATCTATCGAGGTCGCGTAACTAATATCTTGAGAAACATCCAATCCGCATTCATCAATATTGATGAAAGAGAAAACGGCTTCATTCACATTTCAGACGTGTTAGAAAACTCTAAGAAGTTCGAACAAATGTTTGACATGGATTTCGATGTTCTCAACAAAGAAGACAATGAAAAACCGGAAGCTCCTATAGAAGAGTTATTGAAATTAGACAGCCCTGTACTCGTTCAAGTAGTTAAAGAACCTATAGGCACTAAAGGGGCACGTCTCACCTCCAACATTTCTATTCCCGGGCGTTATTTAGTTTTACTTCCTAACTCTCCTCATCGTGGTGTATCTAGAAAAATAGAAGATCCGCATATGAGGGATCAATTGAAACAGCTAATCCGCTCCTTTGAAATGCCTCAGGATATGGGTTTAATTTGTCGAACTGCTAGTGTACTTGCTTCTACAGACGCTTTAATAAATGAGGCTCACGACTTACTTGCAACATGGAAAGGCATCCTAGAGAAATTCCATTCTACCGATCAGCCCTGTCTACTTTATGAAGAGACCGACATCTTAAAAAAAGCTGTTATCACCTGTATAGATAAGAATTATAAACGCTTATTGATAGATGATTACTCTACCTATCAAAAATGTAAGCGTATGCTCAAAAAATACTCCCCTAATTCTTCTGTAAAGATTGAATACTATCGTGATTCTATCCCTATGTTTGAACGTTTTAACATTGAAAAGGAGATAGATAAAGCAACAAAAAGAAAAATCTGGCTTTCAAGCGGTGGTTATCTATTTTTCGATAAAACAGAAGCCATGCATACAATTGATGTAAATTCAGGTAGAAGCACACAATTAGAAAGTGGCGTTGAAGAAACCCTGGTTCAAATCAACCTAGAGGCTGCTGAGGAAATTGCTAGACAACTCCGCTTACGTAATGTTGGAGGCTTGGTAATTATTGATTTCATAGATATGAAGTCGCGTAAAAACCAGCGTCGTGTTTTAGAACGTTTAAAAGAACACATGAAATACGATGCTGCTCGCTGTACTATTTTGAGTATGAGTGAATTCGGTCTTGTTGAGATGACCCGTCAGAGAAATCGCGAATCTTTAATGCAGACACTATTCACTACGTGTCCTTACTGTAGTGGTAATGCGATTATCAAGACCCCAGAAAGCGTGGTGATTGAAATTGAGCGAGATCTCAAAAAAGTCATCAATCATAAGGAGCACACACACTTGTGTTTAGTGGTTCATCCTGAAATTGCTAGTTTTATGAAACAAGAACAAGACGATGATGAACTCATCCGATTGGCCAAACATTTAAAAGCTAAATTACAAATCAATACCTCAGACTCGCTTCACCTCAACCACTACCAATTCTTTTCATTAGTTACGGGAGAGAGTATTGAGTTATAGGCATGGTTATGCATTTTTCTACCTATTTATTAGAAGCCTTTGGCAACCAATCCTTACCTGAATCCTTGTATCAGAAGTTTCAGATTTACCATCAAAACTATATCGATGCAGCGACAAGGAAATGTTCCTTAGAAAAAGCAGAGGAATTGTGTTTACAATGGCTAAAAATTGTCATTGAAGATCTCAAAGATCCTTTTATTTTCCCTCCATACCATAAGAAAATTCGTTCACCGGTAGACTTATTTGATTTCGGCAAACAATTTTTTTCAGTACTTGTAGATGATGAGCATTCTAAAATTCACAACCTTCATCATTTAGATCACATTCAAGAATTCATCAATCGTAAAGATAACGTAATTTTGCTTGCCAATCACCAAACAGAATGCGACCCCCAACTGATGTATTATGGCTTAGGGAAGACCCATCCTGAGCTTCTCGAGAATATGATTTTTGTAGCAGGAGATCGTGTAACTTCCGATCCTTTAGCACGTCCTTTTAGCATGGGCTGCGATTTATTATGCATTTACTCCAAACGCCACATCAATAGTCCTCCAGAACAAAAAGAAGAGAAACTTCATCATAACCAGAAAAGCATGAAAACGTTGAAAACTCTACTCCATGAAGGAGGCAAGTTTATTTATGTAGCCCCTGCAGGAGGTAGAGATAGGAAAACGCAAGACAATCTTCTTTATCCTGCAGAATTTCAACCTGAAAGTGTAGAGATGTTTCGCTTGCTCACCAAGGCATCAGGGAGACCTGCTCATTTCTATCCATTTGCATTAAAAACCTATGACATTCTTCCTCCTCCACCAACAATAGAAGACACTATTGGAGAATACAGAGCAATTTTCTTTGCTCCGATTCGTTTTAGCTTTGGTGAAGAGATTTTATTAGACAATTTATGCTCTGATGACGAACTTAACGGAAGTGATAAGCATAGCCAACGAGTATTGAGATCAAAAAAGGCTTTTTCTATTCTGACACAGCTGTACGAGGAGTTATAAAATGAAGTGGAAGGCACTATTCGTTACCTTACTTATATCAGTATCAGTGACGTCGTGCAAACAACCTTCAAAGATACTTCCCGATCATTGCCCACTAAAAGTTTTTACCCCTTCCATAGCAAATCAAAAAACAGCAAAAATCATCTGTCCAAACGGACTTCAGTTGCTCATCATTTCTCATCCAGGGATTTCTAACTCAGGAGCTGCTTTAGCAGTGAAAACGGGAAATTCTTCAGATCCACAAGATTTTCCTGGACTAGCACATTTAACAGAACACTGTGTCTTTCTAGGAAATGTAAAATATCCTGATAACGACGGGTTTTCTCATTTCCTAAGTAACAACAACGGAGTATACAACGCCTATACTAGTTCCTATACAACGAGTTTTCTATTTTCTATAAAGAACTCAGCATTTATTGAAGCTATTGATCAATTTGTGCATTTATTTATCCATCCTCTTTTCCGTCAAGAGGACATCGACAGAGAGAAAAAGGCTGTACACCAGGAATTTTCCATGCATCTCAATCAGGATCTTCGTCGTGTACACCGCATTCAACAACTTATTGCTCCTGAAGGACACCCTATGCAAAGATTTGGATGTGGAAATGCTTGCACATTAGCTCAAGTTCAATCTCAGGACATGCACAAATGGTTTCATCAGCATTACCACCCTGAAAATATGATAGCGGTCATCCACACAGCGGAGACTATAGAAAAGGCTATCAAAATCTTTCCCAAAATCTTTGCGAAAATTCCCTCTAAGAAAAACTATCAGAAACGTACTCTGTCTTCTGGTGATGACCACCTCTCATCAGGGAAACTGTATATCAATACTGCTGTGGAGCCTAAAGCAAGTATGAGGGTCTACTGGCATCTATATACTACCTCTCAAGCGCCCATAGGCTGTTATGCTGCCCTTTCCTATATCTTAAATCATGAAGCAACAGATAGTCTTGTCTATCTATTAAAAGAGGAAAACCTCATTACAGAGTTAGATTCTGGATTTTATAAAACCTCAGACAACACAGTGAGTTTCACAATATACTATCAGCTCACTGAAAAAGGTGAACGAGAATACTCTAGAGTACTACTCCACACTTTTGCCTACTTACATCAAATCCAAAAACAGGGCATTCCTGAACACTGTCTAAAAGACATTACTACTATTAATACTCTAGAGTATTGCTACGGCTCAAACACGAATCTTTTCAAAACTCTGCAGGAACAAATTGCAGATCTTATTGACGAAGATTTAACCACATATCCCTATCGCTCTCTTGTTTATCCCAAATATTCCTCTGAGGAAGAGCAAAGCATTTTAAAAACGCTTTCAGATCCCAGCCAAGCGCGTTATGTGCTATCAACAAAAAACCCTAAAAATTGGCAAGAAGCCCTACAACACCATGATACGATTTTTGATATGGTCTATTATGAAAAGTCCTTATCGGATCTACAAGCCTACCAAGAAGCGGACTCAAAAGGATGTATGGCTTTGCCGCAACCGAATATTTATATTCCGAAAAATATTGAGGTTGCAAACGTGTCTAAAACAGACACAGAAGGATTTCCTTTCTTACCTAGATTAGCTTATCAAGATAAGGGTCTTACCTTTTACTATTGCGAGGACAACTTTTATACCACACCTAAGCTCACCATCAATTTACGCATACGCTCTCCCAAGATTTCTAGAAAGAATATCCGCTCCTTAATAGCTACGGATTTATGTGCTCTTGCTATTAACGAAAATCTTGTTAAACAATACTACCTAGCAGCTCAAGCGGGTCTTTCTTTCTCTACTTCTTTGCGTGGAGATGGGTTGAATTTAGAAATTACTGGATATACTACTACGGCCCCTATCTTACTGAAGTCTATTTTATCTTCTTTGAAACCTGCTATAGATAAAGACAAGTTCGACATACAGAAGCAACAGCTTCTAGAAATATATCAGAGAAAGATTTCAGAATGTCCTATACGTGCAGGGATCGATCAACTGTGGTCGTATACACTACACGACGTGTACTCTTATCAAGAAAAGCTTGCCTCTCTAAAAACCATGGATTTTGAAGAGGTAGAAAGTTTTGTAAACAGTCTATTTGACCAACTACATGTTGATGCTTTAGTTCTTGGACCGCCATCAAAAAAACAAGAAGACGAACTACTATCTATAGTTAAGGATTTTTCTTCTTGCTATCCACAATATGATGTCGACGGTTTTTACTATCAAAGGCAGGAGAAAGACATCGCCAATATAAACATAGATTATCCCTTATCAGGGAACGCTATGTTGTTAGTCCTTCAAGATAGACGTTCTTCTTCCATAGACCATGTCGTTGCCACAGAAATGATGTTTAAATGGCTACATCACATCGCCTTCTCTCATTTGCGTACAGAACAACAATTAGGCTACGTTATAGGAGCATGTTACCACGAACCTCTACTATGTCCTTCAGGGATACTGTACATCCGTTCTAATGCATATACTCCTCAAGAATTGGCAATGAAAACACAGGCTTTCATCCAAAGTGTTGCTGCTTCGGTAGAGGATTTTGGTATGTCAGAGGCATATTTTTCTGACTTAAAAGACGCCTATATAAAAAATATTACTCATCCTACCCATTCCTTAGAATCTATGGGGTCGGCATTATTTTCGCTAGCCTTTGAAAAAGCGTCTGTACAATTTTCACTACCTAACGAAAAAATTGCCGCTGCTAAAAATATGAACTACACGGATTTTAAAGTTTACTGCCAGGAATTTCTCAATCAGAAATTAGGATCAGAAATTCCTGTATACATTCATGGAAAAGAGGGTTAGGTTTTCATCTAAAGAAACAATAAACAAATTCGGGAATATCTCTTAAAAACCAAAAGGTCATTAAAGAAATAATAGATGGTCCTAGGGCAAATAAGAATAGCCATCCTAAAGATAATGATGACGATGAAAATGAGGGTCGCAGAATAAGATAGCCCACGATGTTGGGCATATTAGAAACAATCGTCAATCCTCCTGCAGACATGCACCCAGCGATAACGAGGTAAAGAAAACAATCTGTAGCCACCGGGAGATTATGCACCAGGTAATTCACTAAGGCATTATCCAAGAATATGGATAAGGTATACGCAGTGATCATATAACCAAAATCTGACATTCTATGCATGAGCTCTAACACCCACCACTCTTGGAGTTCTCCAAAAATCACTAGACCTGCATAAAATAATCCTACAAAGCACACCTTAGAAAGGTTGATTGCGTGTTGATAGAAAATTGTAAATTTCTGAAATCCCAAATAAAAGATGAGGATAGCTGCCATTAACAGTGGAACTGATCTTGCAAGAATAACAGAGCCCACAAGGATGATATGCACACAAATAATCCATTTTGGCACACGTTCATTCATCCTAGAGGGATTTCTCACTACCTTAGGGAAGTTATTAAATTCCTTTCTGAAAATGAGATAATAGATAGTTGTCGACAACAGGATAGCGATTATTGCTTTCCAACAGAAATATTGTAGAATAAAGCTATTTCCCCATTTCACTGAGGGTAAAATAATAAACAAAGCTCTAGAAGATAATGCGGAAGTTAATCCTCCGATAGAGATGTTAGCAAATAACAATCCCATGGTTGCATAAGCAAAACGTGGGGTTGGAGAAAACTTGTAGAAATTCCTAACTAGCAAAGTCGCAGCAATAATCATAGCGCCTGTCTCTTTCAGAAGGATGGAAGACAATGGCGAAGCGATCATCAGCGTCCACCACCAGCACCGTGGGGACTGCTTACCTATTTTTGCAATATTGGAGAAAACACGTTCTGAGAAGTATACGATAGGTCGAGATTCAAGAAGAATGAGCATAATGACAATAAACAGGGAAAATACGTAGTTCCTACTATTGAAATAACTCATAGTCACTCTATATCCTTCAGAATAGAGGAACCATAAAAATAGCGGAGCTGCCCAAAGAACGAAAACTAGCTCTACCCTACTTACTAATCGATAAAATTCACTCAACCAAAGATATTTCTTCCACCTTTCTGGGAATACCATTTTTTTATGCTGATACCGTTGACATTGTCTGAACAACCAAGGCGTAAGAAATGTATGCAGTATAGAACAGAAAAAAAGCAGAGCCGCTCCGGTCTTCAATGACGAAGAGTATTGAGGTAAAATCATAAACAACCTAGGAGACGACAATTCTTATAATTATCAATAGAGATATCTTGAGTAAAAATAAAGACTCAAAAGCATTTTCCTAACTCAGAGAGTCAGCAATTAGAAAATCACTTCCTTTTGAAAATAGAATGTGGGAAAGAAATTGTAAAAAATTTTTTATTTCTATAAGTAAGAGAAAGAGATGAGGGTCTGATTATGACGCATACAATTACACTATTGACTACTGACAACAATACTGAAGAGCTTAAACAAGCACTTCAAAGGATTACCACAGCTTATTCATGTGTTCTTGGATCTTCACATGAACAAGAAAATGCTGATCAGATTTACGAAGTTTGCCAAGCTGAGAGTACTCTTTCTGTTGAGGCAAGTAAGATAGTTTCTGTTGCTGAAGGAACCTTATTGTCTTGTTGTTGTAAATAGACTATCGCAATGCTCAAACCATCCAGTGTATTTGCGTAAGCTATTTACGAGCATACCCTGGCTATTGTGGATAGTTGCATGGATAGCTTTAACTATGGAGGGGTCTGTTTCGATTTCCTTGGGATAACTTACAAATAGCGTTGCCCCGGCCCCAGACATACTAACGTGAGCATCAAAAGGACTCCATATCCTTTTTAGCATGTCTTTTTTCTCTTCAAGATCCCTACGAAAACGAAACACGGACTTTTCTAAATCATTGTTTCTCTCGTATAAAGATAAGCATTCTTCCCTTTTAGAAAAATCTTCGGGGCGTACATAAGAAAAAGCGTCTTTAGTCAAGACAGCTTGGTCTGAGAAATAGAGGACATACCTTTCATCGCCACGATCGTTTTCGTAAGGAAGGATTTGCTCGCCACATCCTATGCCTAGAGCAGATCCCAATGAGAAGAACAGAGGGACATCCATGCCAATCTTTTTCCCTAGCTCTTGCAGAACATCATTGGATAGTTGCGTTTGGAAATGTTGATTTAAAGCATAGAGTGCTGTAGCAGCATTGCTACTGCCGCCTCCCATACCAGATCCTATAGGAATACGCTTATACAACCGCCAAGCAACAGGACTGTAGATTTTGGTGTAGTCTCTGAAAACCTGAACACTTTTCCATATGAGATTTTGAGGAGTATTTAATTCTGGTAGATTACAAATAAGAGAATCTTCACTACTACTCTCTAAGCTCAGGCTATCTCCAAAATTGATGACTTGGTATAGGGTTGTCATCTCGTGGAAGCCATGAGCTGTTTTGCCGTGAAGCTTTAAAAAGAGATTGAGTTTTGCTGGAGAAAAAAGATCCATAAAACCAATTTTGTATAGGCGAGGAGCAGACTCCCCACCTTGCCTAATTTAATTCTTCAGCAGCTGTCTGTTCTTGAGACGGTTGCGTATTAAGAACGGCAACGTACGAACTTTCAGAAGATACTTCAACCATTAAAGTTGCAGTTACGTCTTCCTTTAGTTTTAAAGGTACACTTTTCTTTCCAAGATTTTTAATCGCATAATGAGCGTGAGGGAAATTCTTACGTGTAAGAACAATATTTTTCTTAGCTGCCTCGGCAATAATATCACTTACTGTGACGGAACCATACATATTATTATCCGGGTCTACACGGACCTGAAACTCAAGAACGATATCTTTAAGAATTTCTGCTAATTTTTCAGATTCTGCCTTATCTGCTGCTGCACGGAGTAACCGTTCTTCTTTCAATTTAGCCTGCAACCTTAAGGTTCCAGCTCCTGCTATCACAGCTTTCTGTTGAGGCAGAAGATAGTTACGAACATATCCAGGACGTGCAGTTACAATATCGCCACTACGGCCTAAACCCTCAACATCCTCTAGTAAAAGTAGTTGTTGTTTCATTTTGTCTCTTTTCCTCTAAATTAATCTTCTCCTACAAAAGGTAGAAACCCTATATGACGCGCTCTCTTAATAGCTAGGGTAAGAATACCTTGGAAGCGGGAAGAGACACCTGTAATTCTTCTAGGTAAGATCTTACCTCTTTCCGTAATAAATTTTTTTAAAGTTTCCGTATCTTTGTAATCGATTGTTTTCCAACCTGCGGAAACAAAAGGGCATTTCTTATTAAAACGCTTCCTTCTGTGTTCATTATTATGAACAGGCTTATTCATATTTTCTCCTTAAACAATTATTCTGGTAATGATGCGAATTCTAAAACTTCTTTGACTGCATCAGTTTTAAGGGTTAAGAATCTGAGAAGATCTTCATTAAGATGATACTCTTTCCATAACTCGGCTATCACTCCAGGAACTACTGTAAAGTAAATAAGATAGTAGTAACCTTCTCTAGCTCCACGAATAGTATACGCTAATTTTTTGCGTCCTTGATCATGAATTTTTAGAATTTCGCCACCATAATTTGTGATGCCTGAAGTTACCTTCTCCAAAGCCTTGCGTCTAGCTTCTTCACTGAGAGTAACACTAAATACATACGCCCCTTCGTATAGTTGGGTTGTTTTTTCTTTCATTAAAAACTCCTAAACATAGCTAGAGTAGTTTATTTCCCTAAGATATCCCAGTCTACAAAAATTACTTAAGGGATCTCCTAGGCTGTTTGAGCCCCAGAACACCATTGAGAAAATAACGCACTGGCCTCGATAAATAAGGATTGTATTCCAATCTGTTCTTCTTCAGTAAACTGCCCGAGAACAAAGTCCGACAACTCTACATTTTCTCTTTGAGGTCGACCTATACCCAAACGCAACTGCCAATAGTCATTCGAACCTAGGCTTTGTGTGATACTTTTTATCCCTTTATGACCGCCTCCTCCAGCACTTTGGCGAAGACGAATATTACCAAATGGTTGGTTCACATCATCAGCGATAACTAGAATACGGTCTGTTGCAATATTATAATATCCCTTAACTGCTAAAACAGCCTTACCACTTAAATTAACATAAGTCCTAGGCTTTATAAAAACCATAGACCCTTGGGACGACTCTACCTTGGCAATATCAGAAAATAATTTCGGAGCTTCTTTAAAATGCACTCCGGGGAACTGCTGAACTAGCCTATCCACACATAGGAATCCTATGTTGTGTCGCGTCCATATATATTGGCGCCCCGGATTCCCTATGGCAACAACCAGACTAGTCATAAATAAATTATCTTCTAGATACTGTTACAACAACTTCCTTCAGAGGGGTGATAGGTCGAAGCCCTGCAGGGAGTTGAATATCCGAAAGCTTTCTTGTCTGAGACAATCCTAGAGAGCGGACATCCAATTCTAAGTAGGGAACAATATCTTTAGGTTTACATACGACACGTAAAGCACGGATAACTTGTCTTAAAGATCCGCCTAGTTTTACGCCAACACAATCCACGGCATTAATACAGCGAATTGGAATATTTAATTTTACATCACGATCTTCTATAAGTTCTTCAAAATCTAAGTGGATCACTTTATATGAGGTCACTTGATATTGAATATCTTTAACTAAGGCCTTAATCGTACGACCTTCGTAAGATAAAGAAAAAATTGTAGAAGATAGCGCACCGCTTTCTAGGCTAGATAAAAATTTGCTAAACACGTGAGCATCAACAACAATATTTGCTAGGCTCTTTCCGCCAGAGTAAATAACAGCAGGAATACCTCCTGTTTGACGAATTTTTTTAAGCAAAGATTTTTTATCAGTCTCGCGACTTGTAACTACGAGCTCCATAATGTGCTATTCTCCATAATCTTGAGCTAAAAGAATCCTCTGCAAAAACACCTCTTCCCAGAGTTAAAACACGCTTTCCCAGGGACCATTGACTGTCATGTCTAGAACATATATCTGAACAGTTTTCGAGGCAAAATTATAGCTCTATCTCGGAAAAAGTCAATCTTTTCCCTAAAATGAAGTTTTCCTTAACAGAACGACAAACCATGCTGAGGGGAATAAAAAAAAGAAATAACAGAAACCTTGGGGTGAAAGGATTCGAACCTCCGATGCACGGTACCAAAAACCGCTGCCTTACCGCTTGGCTACACCCCAGCATAAGGTTATAGTTTATCTAATCTTCAGTTTTTGAAAATAAGAAAATTGCAAAATGGCTAAGAATTTTGCCACAACATCAAGTGGTTATGGCAAAAAATAGGCCTTTTCGTCTTGTGATTTTTGTTCTTAGCTTGCTATGACGCGTAGATAAGCTGTAAAAAGAGAAAGCCATGAAAATCATACAAGCTTCTGTAGAATGTGCTCCTTTTATTAAAGCTGGTGGACTAGGTGATGTTGTTTATGGTTTATCGAAAGCATTATCTATCGACCATGACGTTGAAATCCTCCTCCCCTTCTATCCTTTTCTCTTCCCTGCGTTTTCTTCTAAAGCGCTTAATGAGCAATTTTTCTCTTATAACTTTTTAGGAAGACAAAATGCGACCGCCACCTCCTATGAATATGAAGGGATGACTCTTACTGTGATTACATTGGACTCACAATCGGAGCTTTTTTCCACGTCGACGATCTACACCGAAGATGACACGCTACGTTTCAGTGCTTTTTCTGCTGCTGCTGCTGCATATATTCAAAAATTAGATAAAGTAGATGTTGTGCATATGCATGACTGGCATGTAGGACTTTTAGCGGGGCTGTTAAAAGAACCTAATCTTCCTAGCTATCCAAAAAGAATTTTCACAATTCACAACTTTAGTTATCGAGGCTATTGCAGTACACAATTGCTTGGAGCCTCTGAAATCAGTGATTTCGGATTAAGCAATTACCAATTATTTAGAGATCCGAACACGAGCGTCCTCCTCAAAGGAGCCTTATATTGTTCTGATTACATTACTACCGTATCTCCTTCATATGCTCAGGATATACTCAATGATTATTCGGATTACGAAATACACGATGCCATCATGTCTAGACGTCATGTTTTTTGTGGTATTTTGAATGGTATAGATGAAAATATTTGGAATCCAGAAACAGATCCTGCTTTAGCGGAGCATTATGGTAACAATTTGCTTGAGTCTCCTGATGTCCTATTTACAAAGAAAGAAGAAAACAAAATCTCCTTGTATGAGAAATTAGGGCTATCTCATGAATACTCTCCTTTAATGTGTGTAATCTCACGGATTGTTGAGCAAAAAGGTCCTGAATTTATGAAAGCTGCTATTCTTCATGCTATGGAAAATAGCTATGCTCTAGTCATTGCAGGCACATGCTACGATCAAGAAATTCAAAGACAATTTACCAATTTACAAGAATCTTTAACGGCTTCGCCGAATATTCGGATTATTTTGGATTATAATGATTCCCTAGTACGCTTAATTTATGGTGCTGCGGATATGATCTGCATTCCTTCACATTTTGAACCTTGTGGACTTACACAACTTATTGGAATGCGCTATGGAACCGTGCCTCTAGTTAGATCTACTGGGGGTCTTGCTGATACCGTTACTATGGGGGTCAATGGTTTTACTTTTTCCCATACGGATAACTTCAATGACTTCTTTCATATGTTATCCCAAGCAGTTTCTACCTATAGGCAT
Source organism: Chlamydia psittaci 6BC (assembly GCF_000204255.1). Taxonomy (NCBI): domain Bacteria; kingdom Pseudomonadati; phylum Chlamydiota; class Chlamydiia; order Chlamydiales; family Chlamydiaceae; genus Chlamydia; species Chlamydia psittaci. The sequence goes on from NC_017287.1 coordinate 945,431, forward strand.
GAGCCTGACGTATGGTTTCAACTTGTTGAAGAGGGCATGTTACGACCATCAGGACTCACCACCATGGCTACCCATTACTTAGAGGTCTATAATTCCTTATTCTGATCGTTTCCCTTAGACTTCGCCCTTTGTAGCACGTGATTCTTATTCACCCAAAAATACTCAGCTCCTGAACATACGGAATAGATAGCCACTATAGACCCAACTACCGAAGCAAAAAGCTCTAGCTCTCTCTCAGAAATCATTCCCAGTGAATGAGGGATCATAGCGAGCAAAATCAACAAAAAGCTGATACCTTGTAAAATAGCCTTTAATTTTCCACTCGCTCTAGCAGCTAGTACAACCCCTCGGAAAGCGCATACAGTACGTAATGTACTAATAACAGAATCTCTAGCGAGAAAAATGAACACAAGAATTAAGGGGAAATTTACCGGAGGTTGAGTGAATGTGAGATATAGAGAAATTCGATAAATACTATCGGCCATAGGATCAAGAAGTTTCCCTAAATCAGTCACCTGAGAAAACTTCCTAGCTACATAGCCATCGATAGCATCCGTAAGCTCTGAGAGGCCCAAAAGAGCCAGTAAAACATAGGGAAGAACCACGGGGGTGATCCCCAGCCACTTTCCTTTGAGATAGAGCAGCATGAAAATTGGCGTTATAAATAGCCGGGAAAAAGTTAGATAATTAGGTAGTCCCACCCCATACCTCTATCAAAAAATTGCTTAAACGAGAACCTCAGCACTATAATGAATGCCTAAGAGACAAATTAAATAGATAAGAATTAGAGCGCAAGTATCGAGTGTTATAATGTTAAAAAACTATTTTTTGAAGATAGTATTTTCTGCTACAGGACAGCCTCTAGTTCTTTTCTTAGTATTGTTTGTTTTTATTTGTAGTGATATCTTTGCCCTTATTCTTAAGAAAAATCCTCATTTCTAACACTATCTATCGTGTACATCACGGATTTTTCTACGTTTTTTTTTGATTGGAGTTTTACTATGTCACAACCTCTTACTTTACAAGCAATGATTGCTAAAATTTTACAATTCTGGAGTGAACAGGGGTGTGTGATTCATCAGGGGTATGATCTAGAGGTAGGTGCAGGAACATTTAACCCTGCAACATTTTTGCGTGCTCTAGGTCCAGAGCCTTATCAAACTGCCTATGTAGAGCCTTCTAGACGCCCTCAAGACGGTCGTTACGGCACGCATCCCAACCGCCTGCAAAACTACCACCAACTTCAGGTACTTCTTAAACCCGTCCCCACAAATTTTCTCTCTTTATATAAAGATTCACTACAAATTATAGGTTTGGATCTTCGTGAGCATGATATTCGTTTTGTCCATGATGACTGGGAAAATCCTACGATCGGTGCTTGGGGTTTAGGTTGGGAAGTATGGCTAAATGGCATGGAAATTACCCAGTTGACCTATTTCCAAGCTATAGGAAGCAAGCCTCTCGATACAATCAGTGGAGAGATTACTTATGGCATTGAACGCATTGCTATGTACCTACAAAAGAAAAACTCCATTTTCGATGTTCTCTGGAGTGATGAGCTCACCTATGGAGACGTGACTCGAGCTTCTGAAAAAGCTTGGAGTGAATATAATTTCGATGCTGCCAATACCCAGACGTGGTTAAAACACTTTGAAGACTTTGCTCAAGAGGCTTTAGCTGCCCTAGATCAAGGGTTACCCGTTCCTGCTTACGACTTTGTTATTAAGGCATCTCACGCCTTTAATATTCTTGATGCTCGAGGCGTGATTTCTGTTACGGAGCGTACCCGCTACATTACTAGAATTCGTCAATTAGCCCGTGCTGTTGCAGATGGTTATGTAGATTGGCGCGCCTCTTTAAATTACCCATTACTTCGCAATAGGAAGGCTGATAAGCATGTAGATACACAAGCTCTTCCATGTCCTAAAATGGAAACTGCGGAAAATTTCCTATTAGAGATTGGTGCTGAGGAACTGCCTGCAACTTTCGTCCCCATCGGGATTCAGCAGTTAGAATCTTTGGCGAAGAAGCTTTTATCTGACTACAATATTGGTTATGACAGTTTAGAAGTCTTAGGATCTCCAAGAAGACTGGCTTTATTAATTTACAACTTAGAGCCGACAGCCATACAAAAAGCTGTTGAGAAGAAGGGCCCCATCCTATCCTCTTTATTTAGTGATTCCGGAGATGTAACTACGCAGGGTGAGCAATTCTTTGCTACTCATCATGTGGATATCCGTCATTATAGTGAGCTTTCACAACACTCTTTGTTCGATATTCGTGAAATCAATGGTGTACAATATCTCTTCCTTCTCCATCCTGAAGTGCGTAAAGACACCGCTGTGATTCTATCCAATGAATTGCCTAAATTAATTCAGTCTATGAAATTCCCTAAGAAAATGACCTATGATGATAGTGGTGTAGAATATGCTCGCCCTATTCGTTGGTTAGTTTCTCTATATGGGACCTCTGTGCTTCCTTTTTCCTTTGGCAAAGTCTCTGCTTCGAATATTTCCTGGGGACATCGCCAGTTGGATCCTAGAGAAGTACGCATTCCTTCTTGTGAACGTTATATAGATACACTACGTGATGCATGTGTGATTGTGTCTCATAAAGAACGAAGAGAAATTATTGAACAAGGGTTAAAGTTACACAGCTCGGATAGTGTTTCGCCGATAACTAATCCTCGTTTACTTGAGGAAACTGTTTTCCTTACAGAGCATCCTTTTGTTACTTGCGGACAATTCGATCCTGAGTTTTGTTCACTACCTAAAGAGCTTCTCATTGCTGAAATGGTAAATCACCAAAAATACTTCCCTACCCAAAATACAGTTCAACAAATTACCAATCAGTTTATTTTAGTTTGTGACAACTGTCCCAATGACATTATTATTCAAGGGAATGAAAAAGCCTTAACTCCTCGTCTCACCGATGGAGCATTCCTCTTTGCACAAGATCTAAAAACTCCGTTAACAACTTTTGTGGATAAACTAAAATCCGTAACCTATTTTGAAGCTCTTGGCTCACTTTATGACAAAGTACAAAGGTTAAAAGCTCATAAAAACATAGTTTACCCACTCATGCCTTTATCTTCTGAAGAAGACATAAACACAGCAATAGAGTTCTGTAAAGCTGACTTAGTTTCTGCTGTGGTTAATGAATTTGCAGAACTTCAAGGTATCATGGGAGAATATTACCTGAAACATGCGGGATTATCTCATGCATCTGCGGTAGCTATAGGAGAACATTTACGTCATATTACTTATGGTCAGACGATCTCCACGACAGGAACTCTATTAAGTCTGCTAGATCGTTTTGATAATTTACTTTCTTGTTTTATATTAAATCTCCGACCGACTTCATCTCATGATCCTTATGCCTTACGTCGTCAGTCTTTAGAGATTCTTACACTGTTACATGCTTCCGAAGTTTCTCTGGATCTTGAAAATCTACTTTATCATTTAGCGGATAACTTTCCTTCTACCGTTGAAGGGACTTCCTGGGATAAACCTGCGGTTATCAAAGATCTCCTAGCATTTATATGGGGAAGACTAAAAACCTTTTTGGCCTCTCTAGGATTCAGCAAAGATGAAATTGCGACTGTACTTTCTGATACCTCCGAGAAAAACCCTGTAGAAATTATAAAATCTGCGACAGCCATTCAAGAAATGAAAGCGAATCAAGGGGCTACTTTAGAAAAAATTACAACGACGCATAATCGCTTAAAAAAGATTTTAGCTTCTTTGAAACTCCCTACGAATAAACACACGTCCATGGAACTTGGTCTACAGGAAGGTCGTCTAAAAGCTGCTCTCGATCAGTTTGATGCATCGGCAAATATTAAGAATAAAAAAGAGTATTTCCTCTGTCTTGGAGAACTTGCAGACAACATTAATCTGTTCTTAAATGAAGTTCATGTGACTAGTGGCAGCGAAGAATTAAAAAACTTACGCATTCATCTGTTACTAGTAGCTATGGAGAAATTCTCTTCGTATCATTGGGAATCTTTAAAAAGTTAAGAGAAGCTTGTAGCAAAAAAAAAGTGGCCTGATAGATTCCTATCAATGGCCACTTTTCTCAATCCTAAATACATAGGATCTTATACTTCTAATGAAGTGACATCTAGAACAGTTTCTGTTAATCCATCGACAACGATAGTTACTAAGAATACTCCACATGCAGGATCAGGGAATTGTGTATCTGGGAATCTATTCTGAAAATCTTGAACTTTAGATGAATTTTCTTCATCACAGCTGTCAGGTTGTAAAACCGCTATAACTGCTAGACCATCGAATGAACATCCGAAGAAATCACTGAGATCAAGCCCTTCCTCAATCAGCTCTTCTAAAAGTGGATGATGTTGATGACTCATCAAAACAATGACCAAAGGAATACCTTCATCTTGGGCATGTTTTAAGGCTGCACCATAGTCTTGGAAGACGCAATGACAGCAATCCTCTGAAACCAGTGCACTAGTGGGCTCATCTACTGCTTGAATCAGATGAGCAGGCAATAAGAAACATGATAATAAAGCTAATAAAATACGCATAAAACTACTTTCCCTAATTAAAATGCCCACCACAATAGCAGGAGATAGAGAAAAAAGATATCCCGATTTTAAAAATTTGATATCGGGATACTTCTAGGAAAACTATGTTTTATCACTAACGTATAGAAATAATTGGCTTTATAGAATCCTCCACAGGTAGATCTATGAGGGCGATATCCATAATTTTTTCATCTCTATCAGAAATGGATAAGGTAAGTAAGTATGCTCCCTTAAGATCTTTGACTTCTGAGAACAACTCCTTAAAAGCTGCTATTTCTGCAAGCATAGGATCAGGAACAGGAGGATAAATTAATAAATTAATTCCTGTAGGACTCAGAACAGCAAAATTCGCATATTTACTTAGCACTGAATCTTCCATATTTATCGCTATAGAGAACAGCTGTTGGAAAGCAACCGTACATTCATCACTGTATAGAACAATGAGAGTATTCAAGCCCTTCTGTCGTGTCGATTTCAGACAATCCTGATAAGAGTAAAATATAGAAGGGTGTTTCATTGAAATATCTTCGACCTGCTGTTGGTCATTTTCTTCATCTTTCAATGATGTGGTTGTTTCTCCTCCGATGGCAGGCAGGACTAACAACAGCGAGAGTATTGATAACAAGATGTGCATGAGGCACCTCCATTGCTAGTTTCAGTGAAGCAAGAAGGGCTAGGATACCAAAGCTTTAGTTTTAATCATAGTTCATTTTAATTTTAAAATAGTAACAACTATAACGATCTAATAAAATATATAGAAATAAAACTTATAATATTAATTATCAGGCGTTTATAGGTATGCGCCTGATAATCTTAGACCATAACAGCGTAGCGTTATAGGTCTACAAAATTTGACATGGAAGCGGGAACAACTCTGAGTACTTTTTCATAACCCTTAGGACTTATAGTAATAAGAATCACGCAAGGTTCCCGAAGATCCAACTCCCAAAAATGATCCTGGAAATCCCCCATATACAACACCATGGGATCCATTTTAGGATAATAATCAATAGAACTAATTAGACCTCGTTGAAGAACAACAATATTACAGAAATCAGCTAAAGCTTTGGGGAAACAAAAATTCTTATCGACTAGGTGTGACCAAATCTTTGCAGAACTCGGGTTAAAATAAACGAAAATACAACATTTGCCCTTTTTTACAGCATCTCGATAAGCGTCGTGATACGAATACCATATTCTTTCGCCATTAGAAAGCTGTACATATTGCGGAGGGGAAAACTTGTCGAAAACAGCGTTTCCTTGATCCTTTAAAGGTAACTCTTGCCCCCACATAGATAAAGAAGAGGTCAGCAACAAAAGAACAAAACAACAAAAACGCATAAAACCTATCCCTACTTATCAAGATTTATGAAAGCAAAACAGGCTGCGATTTTTGATCCACAGCCCGCTAATGTCTCGAAAAAAGATAAAACAACAGAGATATAAAATCACCATTTGTAAAAATTTTATTACAAAATGTGAACGAAAGCTCTAAATAACCTCGTTTTTGGATATTAAAGTTTCTAGCTCGACTGCCTGCTGATTTTGCCACTCTTGAAGTAAAATAGAAGCACCGTAGCCCAAACCAGCAGCCTTAGCAACTTCACCTACACGACTAACCAAAGAAGTGCGCCGTGCAGCCGCTAACCCCATAGCTTCTGAAACAATGAACCCTCGAGTGTGGTTGGATTCCGTGACCATCCCCCCAAAACATAAAGCCCAGGAGAGAATAGGCAAAAGAAACTTGAAAGTTTTCATAAAAATCAACAAATTAACAAAATTAACAAGGTAGTATTTTATATTAAATTTATTAATTTTTCAATCTTTACAAAGAAATTTATAATTAATTAGGACTGTAAAAAAAACTATAAATAGGAGACTAACATTCCTGTGGCTCTAAAAGAGTAATTATGACTCTATCTTTACGTAGACGAACATAATCCTCTAGAATGGACAGCGTTTCTTCCTGAGCACTTTTCGACTGCCTTGACAAGGGGTGGCGTTGCTCCTTCCATTGGCGATCCGCAAGCTTTTGTAAAGATTGTACAAACACTGTTTCGAGACAATCAGTATTCATACGGCGTTTTATGAGTAATTCTATAATTACCTTATCTTCTAACAAGGAGAGGGCTTCGTCAAAAGGAAGATTACGTTGATGTTTTTCGTAATATTCGATGAGATGAGAAAATAGTTTTCTACATTCAGGATGTTTGAAATCCATAGCCGTAAAATAATTTTTCGCTGTGTGCGGGATGCTCGTGTGGTGGGTTTTACAAAATAACATACAGCGCAAAACATCTGTTTCAATAATCACATCGGAATGAATTTTCGGTAATCTCTCTTTATTAACTACAGAAGATTTAGCGGGTGCAATTCCTGATTCTAGCTTCGCAAGAGAAAATACCATACTTTCTGGAATCATCATTAAAGAAGCTAATTGCTTGAGGTGTTCATAAACAACAATGGGGTTCCCCCATTTTTTAATTTGTGTGATAGTCTCCTCGATGACTAGAGCCTTTTCTCTTGGGGAGAAATTCGGATAAACGCGCATTTTTTGACTGATAAGAAAAGTAAGATAGTCTTCACTTTGATCTAACAATTCTCCAAGAACCCCTGCTCCCTTATGCATCAAAAAAGAATCCGGATCTTCTCCTTGAGGCAGACGGCATACCATAGCAGCAATACCCGCCATCTGACACATGTCGCCAACGCGCACGGCTGCTTTTATACCAGCATCATCACCATCAAAAAGCAAATATGCTTTAAGCACTCCTAATTTACTTAACTCTTTTACGTGATCTTCAGTAAATGAAGTGCCTTGGGCGGCCAAAGTACAATTGAATCCGGAGTCTATCATTTGCAAGCAATCCACTTGCCCTTCAACTAAAATAACGCGTTTTTCTTTTGCGATTCTTCTTCGTGATAGATGTAGTCCGAAAAGAGCTCGGGATTTTTTAAAGATCATTGTTTCAGGAGTATTTACATACTTACTTCCCCGCGTGTTTTCCAAAAATTTTCTTGATGAAAAACCAAGAGTATGGCCGAGAGAATCGTGTATAGGAAAGATGATTCTACGAGAAAATAAAAACCATTTATTCCCTATAAAACCTGCGTCTTCCAGTTGTTTTTCTGAAATACCCTTTTCTCGCATCGCGTGAACAAATAAAGTTTGTTCTGGGGCATAGCCTAAATGAAAACGCCCTATTGTATCAGGAGAAAATCCTCGACGATATAGATATTGTAAAGCCTCCCTCCCCTCAGCAAGTTGATATAAACAAAAACGAAAGAGTTTTTCAGCCTCAGCGTTAATCTGGCGCAATTCATCCTTCGCCCCTGTAGCAAACGGTGATTGGGTATCTTTAATCTTAATAACAAGGTCGACATGGAATTTTTTTGATAAAGTGAGAACAGCTTCACTAAATGAATACCCAAGATGATTCATTAAAAAGCTGATAGCATCGCCATGAGCTCCACAGCCAAAACAGTGATAATATGCACCTGTTGGATTAACAATAAACGAGGGGGTTTTTTCAACATGGAAAGGACAACACGCTTTATAGGTACCCCCACTTCTTTTTAAATGGAGGTGTTCCGAAAGCACTTCGATAATATCAATACTGTGTCTAAGATTATCTAAACTTTCTTCCGTGTACATAGGTTATGATCTTCGTTGTTCCTTGGTTATGCCATAATCACCGCTTTAAAAGAAAGGCAGCTCGTCTTATGAATCAGCTATCAACAAAACTCTAAGAGAAACCCATCTTGATCCCGAAGAATAAATATAGTAACCTAGCAGGCTAACGCATAGGAAAATTCGGCAAAATCTCTATGGTCTTTTACAGGAGTTTGCTAATCTAACCAGCAGTTATTAATTTATGGAATAGCAACATTGCTAAGCGTTCTCTTCCACTAGACTAGGTTAATCTCTAGGTAATACTTTTCCCCAAAGAAGAACTATGACATCAAAAAAAACTACACCTATGATGAAGCAATGGCATCAATGTAAGGAGAAAGCAGGAGAGTCGCTCCTTCTCTTTCGTATGGGGGATTTTTATGAGGCTTTCTATGATGATGCGATTGTGCTCTCTCAAAATCTAGATATTACTCTTACGCAAAGACAAGGAATTCCTATGAGTGGGATTCCTGTATCTACAATTAATGGATATATAGATCGTTTGGTAAGCAAAGGCTTTAAAATTGCTGTTGCTGAGCAACTAGATGAGGCGCAGGATAACAAAGGAAAGTCCGAGCCTTTATCGAGAGAGTTACAAAGATTTATTACTCCAGGAACGCTACTCTCATCTTCATTACTTCCTGAAAAAGCCAACAACTACATCGTATCTATCAACCGTGTTGGAGCTCTTTTTGGATTGGCATGCTTAGATTTCTCTACGGGATCCTTTCTACTACAAGAATATGATAACATGAAAGATCTTGTAGACGAAATTTGCCGTTTAGCACCGACTGAAATCTTAAGTTGCGACAAGTTCTATAAAAAACATTCTGATATCATCGAACAAATTCAACAACATTTAAAACTGACTTTATCTACATATGCGGATTGGGCATTTGAACATCAATTTGCCACGCAAAAGTTATCCTTACATTTCAATGTGTCATCTTTAGATGGATTTGGTCTTAAAGGTCTAGTCCCAGCAATCAATTCTGCTGGTGCCTTACTTTCGTATCTCCAAGATAAGCTTCTCTTACCCGTAGAGCATATCTCCATACCTAAAACACAAGGAAATCAAAAACACCTACTTATAGATACTGCATCTCAGGTAAACCTTGAGCTATTGACTCCCATTCACGATCCTCAAGGGAAAAGTTCTTTGCTTCATGTGATGGAACGTACCTGCACTCCTATGGGAGGCAGGTTATTACGTAATACATTAGTTAATCCTTTTTATGATCAACAAGAAATACTACTGCGTCAAGATGCTGTAGAATTTCTTTTAGATCGTTCAGAATTAAGAAAAAACCTTAGATCTTTTCTTTCTCAAGTCCGAGACCTTGAACGTTTAACTACGAAAATTACTACCTCTTTAGCAGGTCCCAAAGATATTGGGATGCTCCGCGACTCATTAAATGCAAGTATGCGTGTATGTGAGCTCCTTTCTCCTTTACCCTTGCCGAAATTTTTCCAAGGGAAATTTACTTTACCTATAGGTTTGACCTCTCTCTTAGAATTACTCTCTAATGCTCTTTTAGGAGAATTGCCTTTAAGAACTTCCGAGGGGAATATTTTTTGTGATAATCATCATCCTGATCTGCAGCGCCTACGCTATACCAAAGAAAATTCAAAGGAATGGTTATGGCAATATCAGGAAACCATTCGCAAGCAAACAGGAGTGAAAAAACTTAAGGTTTGTTATTCCCAGGTGCTTGGCTACTATATAGAAGTAAGTAGTGATTTTGCTCCTTTATTACCCAAAGAATTTATCCGTCGTCAATCACGTCTACACGCAGAACGTTTCACAACAGAAAAACTGCAAGAATTTCAAGATGATATGTTAAATATCTCAGACAAACTGCAGACATTAGAAACGCAACTATTTAAAGATTTATGTGAACAAATTCTTCAACAACGCGAAGCAATTCTGTTCTTATCTCAAGTGATCGCGGATATTGACTATATCCTTTCTCTGTCTGACCTTGCAGCAGAGTACAATTACTGTCGTCCTATCGTAGACACCAGCGACTCTCTATCCATATCCGGAGGGATTCATCCTGTTGCCCAAACTCTATTAGATAAGGGAACGTTTATTCCTAACGATATAAAAATGCACAACACACGAACGCGAATGATTTTAATTACTGGGCCAAATATGGCAGGGAAGTCTACATATATCCGACAAATCGCCCTACTTGTTATCATGGCACAAATGGGTTCGTTTATTCCTGCGAAATCTGCCCATATTGGTATGATTGATAAGATTTTCACACGAATAGGTGCGGGAGACAATCTATCTAAAGGGATGTCAACATTTATGGTAGAAATGGCAGAAACTGCCAATATCCTACATAATGCCACTGATCGCTCTTTAGTTATACTTGATGAAGTTGGTCGTGGGACAAGCACCTACGATGGTTTAGCAATTGCACAATCTGTCGTAGAATATTTGCTATTCACCGAAGGAAAAAAAGCAAAAACACTATTTGCGACTCACTACAAAGAACTTACAGATTTAGAAAATCACTGCCCACATGTAGAAAATTTCCATGCTGGCGTTAAGGAAACTGGTGGCCAACCTGTGTTTCTCTATGAGATTCTTAAGGGACATTCTCAGAAAAGTTTTGGAATACATGTCGCGAAACTTGCTGGCTTTCCTCTTTGTGTGATATCGAGAGCGCAACAGATCTTACGTCAATTAGAAGGCCCAGAAACGACTTCTAAACAACCTCAAGAAAAAGAGCTGCAGCTCACGTTGTTTTGACCATGCGTGTAAAGGATTTTACTCCGAAACTGATTCCAACATCTCCAGGTGTTTATCTAATGAAAGACAGCTCTGGAGAAGTATTGTATATCGGGAAAGCAAAAAACTTACGCAACCGCATAAGCACCTACTTTCGAAAACAAGGGGATTCTAGAGAAAGAATTCCTTTTCTCATGAAAAAAACAACAGACATAGAAACAATTTTGGTTTCTAACGAAACAGAAGCTTTTCTTTTAGAAAACAACCTAATAAAAAAGTATCATCCGAAATACAATGTTCTTTTAAAAGACGATAAAACTTTTTTTTGCCTAGCTATATCTCTAACTCATCTTTGGCCAAAAATAGATGTTATTCGTACTAAAGCTGTGACCTCTTCCAAAAAGCAGATAATTTTTGGTCCGTATGTGAGTGCAGAAGCTTGTCGGACTCTTTTAGAAGTGATCAGTCAATGGTTCCCCTTGCGCACCTGCTCTAACCGAGAATTTGCTTCAAGAAAACGTCCATGTATTCTTTATGAGATGAAACGTTGTTTAGCACCTTGTGTGAACTTATGTTCTCATGAGGAATATGAACAAACATTAGAGAAGGCTATTTTATTTTTAAAAGGCCAAGTTTCGGAAGTTGTCCAAGACTTAGAGAAGTCTATCGAGAAAGCCTCTAAGGAACAAAAATTTGAACAAGCGGGGATGTATTACCGGACATTACAACTTATCCAACAAGCTATGGTAAAGCAGCATGTAGAGAAATTCCATTTTCAAAATATAGATGCTATTGGTCTCTATCGAAAATACCAGAAGACTGTCATCACTATATTGACAATACGTTCTGGGAAGCTACTTGGAGCGCGTCATTTTCCGTTTTCAGAAAATGCTCAAGAAGATGCAGATTTGCTTGCCTCTTTTATATTACAGTACTACACAAGCCAACCTCAAACTCCTAAAGAAATTCTCACTCCTATTCCCCTAAATATTCCTGATCTTCCGTGTTTATTAAATAAAGATACCCCACCACAGCTACGTTCTCCAAAAACAGGTTATGGTAGAGAATTACTCAACTTAGCCAAAAATAATGCTCAGGTGCATGCAGAGACAACGATACAATCCTCGGCACTACCTTATGAGGAGTTGAAGAAAATTCTGAAATCCTCTGACTATCCTTACCGTATAGAGTGTTATGATAACGCGCATCTACAAGGATCTCATGCTGTTGGCGTATACATTGTCTATGAAAACGACGCCTTGTCTCCCAAAGACTATAGAACATTCTCGATTTCTTCCTCTGCTTATAATGACTTAGCTGCTTTCCGTGAGGTGTTATCTCGTCGATTTACCTCACTCACTTCGTCGATTCCCGACATGATTCTTATAGATGGAGGGCGTACACAATACGCACAAGCCAAGAAAACATTAAAAGAACTCAATCTTACGGGGATTCAAGTTGTTTCGATAGCTAAAGAAGCAGGCAGCCACAGCAGCTCATTAAAAAAGGAAAAACTATTTTGTGATACATTTCCCCAAGGAGTTCTACTCCCTCCCACATCAAAGCTATTACAATTTTTCCAGAAACTCCGGGATGAGGCGCATAGATTTGCAATCAGTAGGCATCGAAAAAAACGTCACAAAGACTTCTTATTGCCCAAGGAAAAGATTCCTGGAATTGGTGAGATAAAAAGAAAACGTTTATTACAAAAATTTAAAAGCTGGGAACAAGTTATGAAGGCTTCCCAGGGAGAACTTGAAGCTATCCCTGGGCTAACGAAAAAAGACATTCAACATTTGTTGGCTAAGCAAGCTGAAGATACGTATCTAGAAGATGGAAAAGTGGATTACTCTTCAACTTCTTCTTTTATCTCCTCTAAAAAGTCCTCTGCTGAGGGTAGGTCTGCTACACACAACTCTTCTATTTCATCCTCTGACTCTGATTCTGATTCAGAGCGATCCTTAGGTTGAGTTAACCCTTTGATAATTACATGAACTGAAGCAACGTGAAGACCTGTATACTCAGATATTTCAGAAACTATGCATCCTTGTATTTCTTCAGTTTTTTCTGGTATAGAAACACCATAATCAACGTTTACTTCGACACGAACTTTGACTAAATGATTTTTAGAATCTTGTTCTACATAGATTCCTTTCATTCTCTCGATATCTCTACCGAATAAGGTATCAATTAAATTACCCCCTAAAAGAGAAACTCCGTTGATTTTAGCTAAACAATGTAAAATAATTACTTGAATTACGCGAGTTTCTATATCACGGCTAAATACAGTCTCTGGAAACTCAATTTCTTTCACATCTAATTTTAAATTCTGCTTATCCATATTCCTCCTATGTGCCTATTTCGCTAGCGAGAAATGTACTCTATAGAAATAATAAGCGCTAGTGATTAGTCTAATGGTCAACCGGTTAATATGCTACCCTCAATGCTACCTATTTCTTTTTTTCTGATTTACATTCTGTTAGGGTTTGTATCTGCTTACCTGGCCGTGAAAAAAAATCGTAACCCGATCGGCTGGTTTCTTGCAGGAATGTGTTTTGGGTTCTTCGGGATCATTATTCTCCTCATCCTTCCTGATCTCCCTCCAAAGAATGATAACTCTACCCTCTCTTCTGATGAAAACGAACCCTCTAATAACATTTTACATTCTATTCTAGAAGATTCTTCTGTAATTTCCTCTCCCCCTCCTGTCACGCAAGTTCCTAGGGATACAGAAAAATGGTTTTATCTAAATACAAAAAAAGAAAATGTAGGTCCTTTGTTCTTAGAGGACTTGCTTGTATTCCTGAGAGACAAAAATAAACACGCTAAAGAAAATACAAATCCCGAGGACATCTGGGTATGGAAAAAGGGAATGGAAAACTGGGAAAGAGTAAGGAACATTCCAGAATTAAATGAGGCGTTAAAAATTCTTAAATAAAAAACAAAAAATCTTTAACACCCCTGCTATCGTCGTGGGTGTGGTATCGAGATTCTCTACCAACTTGCTTTGATAACTCCAGGGATTTCACCCATAGAAGCCATTTGTCTAAAACAAATTCTAGAAATAGCGAACTTTCTCAAATAACCACGAGGACGACCCGTTAACAAGCATCGATTATGTAAACGAATAGGAGCCGTGTCTCTTTTCATTTTATTCAGTGCAACACGTGCATTTTCCTTCTCTTCTTCGCTAGCGGTTAAGCTTTTTGCAATTTTGCGAAGCTCACTTCTTTTTTTGTAGTTTGCCTCTACTAATTTTCGGCGCTTATTTTCTCTCGCTACTGCTGACTTTTTCGCCATGCGTTCTTACCTAAAACTTATTAAATTATTTTTTACGCGCAGGTCCGGTTTGACGTTGCTTACGGTTAGGGTCTATCTTATTAATAACATAAAGACGCCCTTTACGACGAACAAGCTTATCTCCCTTTGAAGGATCTGCTTTAATAGATGAACTCACTTTCATGAAAATTATCCCCTCGTGGTCCCTCTCTAAAATGCCGAGAAAGACGCTCTAAATTATGGAATATCGCTAAAAGGGACTAATTTAACCCCTTCCGTACTTTTTGACAACAGGAGACTTAAGCTGATTACAAGTTCCGTGTGCAAATGCGATAATCTCTTCAGTTCTCTTGAACTTATTCACCCAATTTTATACACTTACGAGGAGTTTTTTCTAGTGTAATCATTCCATGGACTAGAAAACTTAGAAACCAATAGGAAGGTACTGTGAAACGGACTTATCAGCCTAGTAAAAGAAAGCGTCGAAATTCTGTAGGTTTCCGTGCTCGTATGGCTACAAAAAACGGAAGAAATTTACTGAATCGCCGTCGTCGTCATGGCAGACACAATCTAATCGACCTATAAAATATTTTGTTTTGTGCATCGATCAACTTTACCCAAGCGCGCTCGTGTATTAAAGAGACGGCAATTTCTTTATATATCGCGAGCAGGATCTCATTGCCAAGGTAGTCAGGTTATTTTTCATGTTGCTCCATCTAAATATCCTGGATGTTGCAAGTTGGGGATAACTGTATCCAAAAAGTTTGGGAAAGCTAATAAAAGAAATTATTTTAAACGCATTGTGCGCGAGGCCTTTCGTTTAAAGCGCCATTCTCTTCCTTCTTGTCAAATTGTTGTCATGCCCAAAAATAAACACCGGCCTAAATTTGAAGAGTTGCTTCAAGATTTTGCTCAACAAATTCCAGAAGCACTCAACGGTAAATTTTCAAAAAATAAGCCTACGACTGGTGGCGAATATAATCTAAAGAATGAGAAATGTGAGAGCGAACTTCTTTAGGGGCTGTTTCAAAAGCAACTTCAGCGTGTTGTAAAGCACTTTTCCACTGATCAGAGTCTAGGTAAAACTGAGCGATCATCATCTCGATTCTCCAGATATTTTCTTGATCCTGGTGTCCAAACTCTGTTAAATAAGCCTCTAAAGGTGCAATGACTTGACTAGGGTCCTGATTCAGGCCTTCTTGAGATCTTTTAGCCAATTCTTGGAACTCAATTAAAGCGACAGTGAAGTGTGTATGTTTTTCATTTTTAGGGTCTTTATTGAGTAATTTACGCTTTACTTTTTGACATTCTTCAGAATCCATTTTACCGCTTTCAACAAGAAGACGATATTTTTCTGATAAGAAGAAGTAGTCATCATTGCGCACCCCTAATTCTAGAGCTTTTGCTATGAAATCCTTGCACGAAAGCTCTTCAGAAAGTCGGTAATACTTCTGCAGTTCTTCCATAGACAATGTATGCATAACTGGATAAACACTGTTGAGTAAGCAGTCACTTTCAATAATATGACATAAGCTGTCGCCTAGATTTTCTCCAGTTTCATTACCGAAAGACTCGATTTTATAAATTTCTCTTCCATCATGAGAAAGTAAAAGAAGAGAAGGAAACTCATCAATTTTGAACTTCGTTTTTAGATATGTATTTTGTGTATGCAAGTCTTCACTTTGAGAAGAATGCCGAGGAAAATCTACTTCCAAACATATAAAATTCCCGTTGATCTTTTGAGCAAATTCCGTAGAAGCAAGAACCTCTTTACGAATCTTCATGCATAAGGCATTCCAATCGGAACCGGAAAAAAAGATTAACATGGGCAATTCAGAATCGCGGCTTTTTTTCACAGCCTCGTTATAATCTACATGCCACAAAATCTCAGAAGAACTCTCTTGAACAACGCCATGCAAACTTATAGAACTTGCACCTAATAGAAACGTTGTTAATACCTTCAGTTGCTTCAAAGAATATTTCTTCACAATCTGTAACAGGATCATGGGCTTCCTCTCCTTCTCCTAGTGAATAGGACGCAACTCGTTCTATTTAGGCGTCACAGAATGCTCTCAGGGCATTCTATCAACCATTCTTGTTGTATAGTCTTTTTTTTATTAAAACGAAATAAAAAACACCACTTAAAAGTTTTAATCTCTTTCTACAATCAAACACATATTCTATGGGATTAAATAATCATGTATTTCTTAGGAATATTTATGCGTAAAACCCTTAGAATAACTCTTTTTCTAAATAATCCTAATGTACTCGTTCTCTTTCTGTATTCCTTAGAAAACCATGGATTGGGAAACTATCTTGTGCTAAAGTTTCAACAAAAACATTCATTTTTCATATTGAGGCGTTAGTCTAGCACCTTGAAACAAGCCTAATCTACGCTCTCACCGGTATAAATCGAGAACCTTTGAGAGTCTGCTCATGAGACAATCATCCTACAACAGACAGAACCTTTACTTATATAATACCGCATCGAGAACCAAGGAACTTTTTTCCCCTTCTAACGATCCTGTCAGATTGTATACCTGCGGTCCTACAGTATATGACTATGCGCATATCGGAAATTTCCGCACGTATGTATTTGAAGATTTATTAAAACGGACTCTTTTGTTCTTTGGATACTCTGTAAAGCATGTCATGAATATTACAGATGTCGATGATAAGACGTTGGCTGGTGCATGTAAAAAAAATATCTCTTTGGATACCTATACGGCTCCGTTCATACAAGCCTTTTTTGAAGACGTTGCCACACTAAATATCCTACCCGCCGACACTTATCCCCGCGCTACGCACTATATCCCTCAAATGCTCGAAGCTATCCGCAAGCTCTTAGATGATGGTATCGCCTATACAGGCCAAGATAACTCTGTGTATTTTTCTATAAAAGCGTTCCCTTCTTATGGGAAGCTCTCTCAGTTACAGTTACAAAATTTGCAATGTTGTTCTAGGGTAGCTTCCGATGAATATGACAAAGAAAATCTTTCAGATTTCGTGTTATGGAAAGCATACGATAAAAAGAGAGACGGTCATATCTATTGGGAGAGCCCATTTGGCAAAGGTCGCCCAGGTTGGCATTTAGAATGTTCTATCATGGCTATGGAACTTCTCGGGTCTTCTATTGATATCCATGCAGGCGGTGTAGACAATATTTTCCCCCACCATGAAAACGAGATTGCTCAATCAGAATCTTTATCTCACCAGCCTTTTTCTCGTTACTGGCTCCATTCTGAGCATCTTCTTGTTGATGGGAAAAAGATGTCGAAAAGTTTAGGGAATTTTTTCACACTAAGAAATTTGTTAGATCGTGGATTTTCTGGAGAAGAAATCCGCTACATGCTCTTACAAAGCCATTATAGAATGCAATTAAACTTCACTGAAGAAGGATTGATTGCTTGCCGTCAAGCGTTAAAACGCTTGCGTGATTTCATTTCTCGATTAGAAAGTCCCTACCCTGAAAGCGCTACGATTTCTGAAGATATCGATCGGTGTGGGCAACTGTTTTTACAAGATTTTTCAAACGCTATTGCGAATGATTTAAACATAGCGACAGCACTCGCCTCCCTTTTTGATTTTATCCATCAGACAAACTCACTGATTGATAAATCAAACTTCACACAGGCTGATAGCAACTATGTTTTGGACATTATGAAGAAAATTGACACCGTACTTGGTGTTATTCCCTTCACTACGTCCTTAGAAATCCCTAGTGAAGTTGCACAACTCGTTGAAGAACGAGAAGTTGCCCGCAAGGAGAAAAATTGGAAGCAAGCAGACGTTCTTCGAAATCAAATTGCGTCTCTCGGCTATGTTATTGAAGATACAAAATCAGGGCCTAAAGTAAAAAAATATTAGTCCTTGTCTGATTCTAAACGACGCATAGCTGGGAAATACAATACATCACGAATCGAGGCAGCATCTGTAAGGATCATAACCAAACGATCAATACCGATACCAAATCCTCCTGTGGGAGGTAAACCTTGGCATAAGGCTTCTAAAAATTCTTCATCTATAGGATGGTATTCGCTATCTGGATCTAAAGCCTTTTTCTCTTGTTGTTTTTCTAAAAGTACTCTCTGACGCAAAGGATCATTCAACTCTGAATAAGCGTTACAAAGCTCTTTACCTAAGCAAAAACTTTCGAAACGCTCGACAAAATCCCCATCTCCTGAGCGTAAAGATTTACATAGGGGCGTCGTCTCTACAGGATGATCTGTAATATGATGAGGCGCAATTAATTTATCGCAGACTAACTCGTCAAATAATGCTGCGATTAATAAACCTCTGGGAGCTGTCACGTAAGATTCCTCAGGCAATGAAAAACATTCTTTTAAAATTTTTCGCAACTCATGATCTCCATGAAGATCTACATCGACACCTCCATATGTCTTGATACTATCTTTCATAGTCATGCGAATCCAAGGAGCTTTAAAATCAATGGATACAGGCCCTTGTTTTAAGTGTGAATAGGTCAGAACGGTACTACCATTGTTCAACTCACAGACGAGATGTTCAACGAGATTTTCCACATAGGTCATGACACTGTGATAGTCTATGTTCGTTGCATAGGCTTCCATGATGGTGAATTCAGGATTGTGGGTTCTATCGATCCCTTCGTTCCTAAATACTTTTCCGATTTCGTAAATACGTGGAGTGCCTCCAACAAGAACTTTTTTTAAAGAAATCTCTGGAGAAATCCGCAGAAATACTTCTGAGTGCAAAGCATTCAAAGTAGTTATAAAGGGTGTTGCCTCAGCGCCGCCATAAACATTTTGGAGTATAGGAGTTTCTACCTCTATGAATCCCTGAGCATCCATGTAGTGACGGATTAATTTGATAATCCGACTTCTTTTTAAGAAAGTTTGCCGCACTTCATCAGAAGAAATGAGATCCAACCAACGCTTTCTATAACGAATTTCTTTATCACTTAGGCCGGCATGTTTATCGGGCAGAGAAATTAAAGATTTACACAATAGTGAGACGGTTTCGACAAGAATAGTTAACTCTCCGGAATGCGTGAAGAATAGATACCCTTCGATTCCTAAAATATCACCGAGATCAAGCTTCTTCTCTATGAATTTTATTGGGGTAATCTCTGCATCTACAGGGAGACCTGCAACTGAAGAGAAATCCCTGTTAAACATCACCTGGATCTTTTGATCATTATCTAAAATCTGGGCAAAAGCGTTCTTTCCCATAGAGCGGAAAAGCACCATACGACCTGAGATTTTTACCTTAGGGGTTGCCTTATTCGTAGCATCTTCGCTATTCCCAAGGGATTGGGACATATATTCTTTTTTTATTTCCTCAACACTACTTGTTCCGGGGAATTCATAAGGATAGGGATTAATACCTAAATCAGCTATTTCCCGGAGTTTGTTACTTCTATGGAGAAAATCTTCTTGTTTTAGGTACTCAGCTTCTGTAGACATCGTTTTTCTAAATCCTTTTGCCTATTTCTTCTTTTCTAAAGACTCTTCTAGTTATCACGTAATCCAAACATAAAAAAATTATATATGATCGAAAGAAAAGAAAGTTAAAAGTTCATTGTAAAGTGGAGATTTTCTCAAAAACAACAAAAAAGATGAACGTTTAATTAAGAGAAAATAAGAACTTTAGAGAGGGAGATCTCCTCTCTAAAATTCTTTAAGAAGAAATTAGCTATTTTGTACGCAAAGCAGCTTTGATTTTTTGAACGTAATTCGCGCCACCACCGTACTCGAATCCCATTCTAGCTTTCTCAACTCCATGAGCATCAATGAAAACTAATGTGGGGAATCCGTTTACACTGTATTTTGATTTTAATGCTTGGTTTTGTTGTTTTACATCTTCAGGTTGGCTAGAAGATTGTGGGAAGTCGAGCTCTACCATGTGTAAATTCTCACCCGCATACTGTTGAAATTCAGGAGTATTTAAAATTTGCTCTTGCATCTTCATACACCAGATACACCAATCAGAACCTGTAAAAAATAAGCCGATATATTTTTTGTCTTTTTTAGATTGTTCGACAGCATTGTCATAGCTTTCCCACTGTACTCCAGAAGTTTTAACCACGTGCACAGTAGATTTATCGATCCCTTTTTGGTAATGAGAACGCTTTTTTGCTGCACAACAAGGCAGTGTGAGTAATAAACAGAGGGCTATTAAACTTCCTTGCAACCAACGTTTCATGCAAATCCTCTTAAAAAAATAATGTAGAATTTTCCCTTAACCCCCGAGTGTACCATCCTATTTACGCACAAAAAGCAAGGAGATTGTCACATCGGAGAACAAAGAGCATAGATGAATAAACCATCTATATCTATAGTGAATCCTTAAATATCTTTGCTATTTATATATTCTATGACTCATCCTGATATTGCTTCTATTTTGCAAGAAATAATAGATCGCTATTCAGAGCACTATTATCCTTCTCTGGCAAAACTGATTCCCCTAACTCCCAAATGGGGAAACAGCCCAGCTCCTATAAAAGCTTCTGTGGCACAGGCACAACGTATTGAAAAACCGCTTATTGCTGATAAAAAATTAGAAAAACCTTTATCAAATCCAGTTCAAGATAGTGAAGCTCCTCCCCCACCCATTACTCACGAGCGCTTAAAAAAATCTTCCTGGGAGTGCATTCCTCTCCCTCCTGATCTCTCTAGAGAAGAAATCTTGAAGTTTCGTTATTCTACTTTGCAAGCACATTGTTTGAACACACCTTTGGATATACCTTGTGGGATCTTCGTAGATGAAGAAAAAGATGAGGAAGTTTTATTTTTTAATAGATTGTCAAAAATTCTTACTCAACAAATCTTCCCTTCTCGGCTCATTTTATCAACAAATCATAAAGATATTTTTCATAAAAATACGGGCCTTTCTTTATGTCTAGCACCTTTAACAATGATACGTTATAAAATCCCCAATGTACGTTATCATCAATCTTTCATGAAAGATGGGTGCACTTGGATTCCTATTTATTCTTCAGTATACTATGAAAATGATCCGCAATTGAAACGAGATCTATGGGTAATATTGAATCAACTACCTTTCGCCTATACGCAGAAGTCATAGTAAACTCCAATATCAATAAGGTATTAGACTACGGGCTCCCTGATCATCTCGAACACATTACTAGGGGTACTGGTGTTAGCATTTCCTTACGGGGAGCAAAAAAATATGGAATAGTCCATCAGATTAAGACACACACAGAATGTAAACGAGTTCTTCCTGTTTTAGGTGTTATTGATTCTGGAATTATCCTTCCTCAAGATCTTCTAGAACTTATGTTTTGGATGAGTCAATATTATTTTGCACCGTTGGGGAAGACACTACGTTTAGTACTTCCGGGAATATCTTCCAGTATTATACAACCCAAACAACATTATCGCGTCCTACTCAAGCAAAGCAAAGCGAAGACGAAAGAGATCATTCTTTCTATTCAAAAAGAATCTCCTGCGCAAGCAGCAACTTTAAAAACATTATTATCATGTAGCTCTCCTCCTGGTCTTTCAGAACTCATGGACAAGGCCAAGGTGTCACAATCTCCGATCCATTCTTTAGAAAAACTTGGAGCTATTGAAATAGCCAGTGCTGCAGATCTTGAAATTCAAGAAGACCGTCTAACGTTCTTTCTCCCTGAAGCCCATGTGCTACATCCGCAACAACAAGATGCCGTGGATAAGATTTCTTCATCCTTATCTTCGGGGAAATTTCAGACACACTTGATTTTTGGTGTTACAGGAAGTGGAAAAACAGAAGTATATTTCCAAGCTATTCGTGAAGCGAGGAAATTAGGGAAAAGTGCGATTCTTTTGGTTCCTGAGATTGCTCTTACAATACAAACAGTTACCCTATTTAAGGCCCATTTTGGAAAAGAAGTGGGTATTCTGCATCACAAGCTTAATGACAGTGATAGAAATAAAACCTGGAGAGAAGCATCAAACGGGAATATTCATATTATTATAGGTCCAAGATCAGCATTGTTTTGTCCTCTACAAAATTTAGGACTGATCATCGTTGATGAAGAACACGATCCTGCCTATAAACAAAGTGAAAGCCATCCCTGTTATCATGCTCGAGATGTTGCTGTGATGCGAGGGAAACTGGCAAATGCTACTGTAGTGTTAGGCAGTGCTACTCCAAGTCTAGAAAGCTACGCCCATGCTTTATCAGGGAAGTATATTCTTTCAGAATTATCATCACGAGCTGCTGCTGCCTATCCTGCGAAGGTTTCTCTTATCGATATGAATATGGAAAGAGAAAAGACAAAGACAAAAACATTATTCTCTCAAGCTGCACTTAAAAGTATTGAAAAACGGCTCGCTGTTGGAGAACAAGTCTTAGTTTTCTTTAATCGACGTGGCTACCATACAAATGTGTCCTGTTCTTCATGTAAACATACGTTGAAATGTGCCCGCTGCGATATGGTATTAACTTTCCACAAATATGCGAATGTCCTTCTCTGTCATCTCTGTAATTCTTCCCCTAAAGATCCTCAGACATCTTGTCCAAAATGTCATGGAACTATGACTTTACAATATCGTGGATCGGGGACAGAAAAAATAGAAAAAGTATTGCATAGTATCTTCCCACAAGTGCGCACTATCCGTATTGATTCGGACACTACGAAATTTAAAGGAAGTCATGAATCTTTATTAAAACAATTTGCCACAGGAAAAGCGGATATACTCATTGGGACACAAATGATAGCTAAAGGGATGCACTTTCCAGCCGTAACTTTGGCCATCATTTTAAATGGTGATTCTGGTCTGTACATTCCTGATTTCCGTGCCTCTGAACAAGTATTTCAATTGATCACACAAGTAACAGGAAGGTCGGGAAGAAGCCACCTCCCTGGAGAGGTCTTAATTCAATCGTTTCTTCCTGATCACAGTACCATTCGCTGTGCCATCAGACAGGATTATCGAGAGTTTTACCACCAAGAAATCCCTGGCAGGGAATTATGCAGCTACCCGCCATTTGTTCGTCTTGTCCGCTGTATATTCATAGGAAAATGCCCCAACCTCACTTGGAAAGAGGCACAACGAATCCACTCTATACTTAAAGAGAAGTTGGATACTCACACCCAATTAATGCAAATCACACCGTGTGGACACTTTAAAATTAAAGATGTATTTCGGTATCAATTTTTAATAAAAAGCAAGCAAGTTTTGCCTGTAAATAAAAAGCTCCACGAAGCTTTGCTAACTGCAAAACTGTCTCCCAAAGTAAAATTCATGATTGACGTCGATCCTACAACTACATTTTTCTAGATAGCTATGCAAAACGGCAATTAAGAGATTTACTTCATCTTGGTGATTAAAAGCGTGGAAATTTACTCGTATAAAAGGCTTATCGGCAAAAGTCATCAAGCCTACGCGTAAGTTCGCCTCATTGAGAAGTGAAACTAAAAGATCAAAATTAAAATCCTGTAAGAAAATAGGTTGTCCACAACCTTGGGAACTCAAACCAAAATACTGCTGAAAATACTCTTGAAGGGCAAAAACTTGTTTGCGAGCGAGCTCCCCTGCTACAAACAAATGATCATATGCAGCACTTATGGTAATCAAGGCGTGGGGAGCGAGTGCTGTAGTATAGCGTAATGGTGGGGAGTTTAACATCAACTCTGTTTTCACTTCTGAGGAAGAAAGAATAGCAGCTCCCATGGCTCCCATAGCTTTACTATAGGTAACAAGAACAGCATAAAAATTCTCATACCCCCATTTGTGACACAATCCACGGCCCTCCTCGCCAAAAATTCCCATAGCATGAGCTTCGTCTACAATAAGGTGAGCATGATATTTTCTTGAAAGAGCTAAAAGTTCTTCAAGAGGAGCTAAAGTTCCTAAGAAAGAGTATACCGAACAAACAAAAATGAAAATTCTTCCTGATGAGACTGCTCTATGAGACATTAATAAAGATTCTAGAGCGTTTAAATCATTATGAGGAAACGATTGATGTTTTCCGGATATCATTTTTAAACTTTGTACAACGGATACGTGTACAGACGCATCCCAAAAGACCATATCGGTATCTTTAGAAATGTGATAGCAGAAACCTAAATTCGCCATATAGCCGCTGTGTACGACAAAAGCCGCCTCAGCTTGATGGAATTTCGCTATCTTTGCTTCTAATTTTTGTAAAGTTTGGGAAGGGCCTGCAATAGCACGAGAACCACTTGCTCCAAGTTGGGCTTGAGGAAATTGTTCACAATATAAACGATAGCGTCTCTCAACTTCATTTACTAATACTGTAGAGCGAGAGAAACCTAGGAAATCGTTAGTTACAAAATCTATTGGGCATTCACTCATTAAAGATCTTTTCCTTGAAATCTAGTATCTTTAACTATTCAAGTGTCGTTTTAGTCCCCATGAAACAGAGAAAGAGCTAGAGAATTTAAAGCTCGGTAATCAGGTTTTCCTGAGCCCAGCATCGGGATAGATTCCAACTGATGCTGATAGGATATTTTCATTATGCTACTTGTTTTCAAGTTTTTTAGGATATCATTTACTTCATTGAGACTGGTAGAAAACGTCGTAAATAAGCAGAGTTTGACTTTCTCTCCGGGTATACCACAAACGATCAAAGAAACATCCTCTTCCTCATCAGGCAGCCCAAAACCTTCAATGAGTAAGTTTTCTAAAGCCTGCAAACTAATCATTTCGCTACCAATTTTTACGAAACGACTAAGTCTACCTTGTAAAAACAACTGACCATTTCTATCTAAATACCCTAGGTCTCCTGTCACGTACCAACTGGAGCCTCCAAGATGTACAAAACCTTGATCAGGATCTGCTTCCAAATAGCCAGGAAACAGTGAGGTACCTCGAATAAGAACTAAACCCACTTCTCCAGAAGACAGAGGGACATAAGTTTCTTCTGAAACAATCAGAATATCCATACCTTCAATAGGGACACCAACACAACGTTCGTTTTTGGGACTCTTCTCATCATTAACCGTAATCACAGGAGAACACTCAGTGGTACCATATCCTTGACGAAGAACAGTATGAGGAAAATTTCTCTCAGACTTATCTCTTAAAGAATCTTTAAAAGCGTCTCCTCCGACAACAACAAAACGCAAAGAGCTTAAAGTAGATTCTTGTTTTTTAGCTGTTTTCAAAATGTAATCTAAAAAGATAGGTGTACTCCCTAAAAAGGTAGCGTGCGTCTTATCTATAAACTCCACAATCTTTTTGGGCTGCAAAGGATTATAAGAAAAAACTAAAGGCAATCCTGCAAGCATAGGGAAGAGAGCACAACAGTTAAACCCATAAGCATGGAATGGGGGAAGAAATGACATCATAACATCATTTTCTACGGGATCAAAAAATTTTAAACAGGCATTTTGATTCGCTATAAGATTTGCGTGGGTTAAGGGAACTCCTTTAGGGAGCTTTTCTGTCCCGGATGTAAATAGAATAACGGCAATATCCTCTTGATTCTGCTCTGAAAGATTGAACAACCCCAATAACCAGTTGGGCGGGAGAGATAGATAAAAAGCTATACGCATCTTATCCCAAAGGGAAAGTTGTTTACGTATATTTTCCATGTAAATGAGCTTTGCTGGATACTCTACACCGTCACCGTGAATCTCATGTAAGTGCGCGACCAGTTGCTTCGAAGTTAGGATATGATCTACATGTGCTAGAGCAATACATGCTTCCATTTCTCGAAGTCCCTGACTCCAATTGATCATGACAGGAATTTTCCCAGATAACAGCACAGCGAAATAAGCAATATAAGCCCCAGCAGAGGCTGGCATCATGATCCCGATATTTTTTCCGGTATATTGAGATACTTTTAAAGACAACGCGATAATTGCCTTACGCATATCATCATAAGACAAAATCCCTAATTGCTCATCCCAGCAACTAGCTGCTGATCCCATTTCTGAACAGAGTTTTAAAAACTTCTCTAAAACAGTCCGTCCATCACGTAGACCTATACGACGCTTTTTAGAATAATTCCAACGCTTATGCATATACCCTTCCCTTATATTAGGCATAAGGAACTTCTATAGGAAAACTTTCTGTATCTTCGTTAAACCACGAAGAAAGAAAAGCATTCAAATCCTGTTTCGTGGGAAATTGCTTCAAGAATTCGTTACTTACTTGGTGTATTGTCACTTTCACAGAGCGTTTTGGCATAAAAAATATCCCCCGTCGCAACAGGGACTTCAAAGCCTCTTTGAATACTATGCTCAACTTAGGGGTAGATTGAGTTTTATATCTTGAGAAAGCGCTCCCCCATAATCCGTTAATGCGGATCAAAAATACGTTGCACTCCTTAGATTTATGCAATAACACGTATGCCGAATACTGATTAACTATTTCTTCTTTGCCATTTCTTGATAACCTTCCGGAAGGATACAGCAATACACTGCCTTGATTATCCAAGACACGAATCGTTTGATTATAAAAATGTTCCATCTGTTCGACAGTTTTTTTACATTCTCTTCCAGGAACAACTGTAGGAACAGGTATGGCGCCAACAGAATTTAAGAACCAACGAACTACAGAATTTTTAAATAAATAACTCACAGCAAGGGGG
The DNA here is from genome assembly GCF_000204255.1 of Chlamydia psittaci 6BC. Lineage (NCBI taxonomy): Bacteria > Pseudomonadati > Chlamydiota > Chlamydiia > Chlamydiales > Chlamydiaceae > Chlamydia > Chlamydia psittaci. The sequence continues at coordinate 972,221 of NC_017287.1, forward strand.
TGCAAATGAAAACGCTGCCAAAATAAATATTCAAGAATTACAGGATCAATTTCGGCTACATGATTTGATAAAAATAGACACCCTTGATTAGGGTTAGGATTTATAGACTTTAGACCTTCTAATTTTATCTTGTAGCGCAACTTCAGAGCAAAGCCAACCAGAAAAGCATACGTAGCTTCATAAATAGTTCGCCATACCTTAAGTATCATAGGTAACCCTTTCTCATAACAAATTCGCCTACAACCCCTCTAGTAAGTTTATCATAATCCTATCTTTTGATAATATGGTTTAACTAATACTTAGGAAAAAAATCGCTATGCCGTCTCATTTACTAGACTATCAAAGAGTTGCAGAAAGTATAGTTGAGAAAACCATCGCCGAGTTAATCCATTATCGACAACGCCTTCCGCTAGTCCCTTTCTGGACAAAACCCGACGGGTCTTTTGTCACACCCGCAGATTATGCTGTCCAATACTGCCTTCAAAAAAAGCTATCAACAACTTTTCCACATATTCCGTTTATCGGGGAAGAAGTCTTAGACCCTGTAAGCGATAAACATAAAATTAATAGTATTTTAGAATTCATTCACAGACTAGATTCGCAGGTGACACCTGAGGATCTTTTAGAAACATTAAGCCCCAATCAAGAAGCCTCGACTTTATACTGGCTTGTTGATCCTATTGATGGTACGTCAGGATTTATTAAAAACCGTTTTTTTGCCTCTGCAGTATCCTTAATTTATGAGGATAAGCCTATACTCGCGGTTATGGCGTGCCCATGCACAGACCGCCATACTTTTAAAATCTATTCTGCTGCTAAAAACTATGGGGTTTCTTTATTTGGTACGGCAATTGAAACTCGGCATTATTTAAAATCTGGAGAAACGCTAACGGGGAAGTTTTGTGAAGCATCTCTAGCTGCACGTAACCAACAGCACCACGCTACACGCTTATTAAGTCTCTCCTTGCCAGGGCAACCCCAAGCTTGTCGAGTTGACAGTCAATACAAATATGCTATGGTTGCTGAAGGCGCTGTAGACTTTTTTATCCGCTACCCCTTTGCTATTTCTCAAGCAAGAGCGTGGGATCATGCTCCAGGGGCTTTTTTAGTAGAAGAGTCTGGGGGCGTAGTTTCCGATATTTTTGGAAATTCGCTCAACTATCGTCGAGAAGATTTCATTTTAGAAAACCATCCCATAATTCTAGCTTCCGGGAATGCGGAAATTCACAGAATTACGTTAGACGCCTTACAAGAACAAGCAAACATTGTTTCTGAAGAAAACTTGCTAGCTTACTAAATGTAAGCTGTCAGTTTTTCTTCTACAATACTGTCTGATAAAATTACGGTATCTTGATCGGTATCTTCGCTTTGCTGATAAATTTCTTTAAGAATTAAAGGCAGTTGACTCACTTTTTGTAAGACTGTTTTGGGACAATAGGCTTTTCCAACAGCAAGAGCTACATTCAACAAGCCACCAGCATTTGCTAGATAATCTGGGGCATACAATATTCCTTGAGCATGAAGCACAGCGCCTAAAGAAGGATTCTCTAATTGATTATTTGCAGCCCCTACAACAGCACGACAACGTAAGTTATAGACATTACTTCTATTAATCACTCCACCGAATGCACAGGGAACAAAAATATCGCATTCTAATGTAGGGAATGCATTTACAGGGACAACAGTAACCCCATAGAATTTGGTCACTTCATCAAGAACAGCTTGATTTGTATCGGAAACATACAACTCTGCACCTGCAAAAAAGAGCGAGTGTAACAGCTTTCTACCGACAGAACCAAGACCTTGGATTCCGATCTTCCTTCCTTTTAAAGAAGAACTCCCCCATAACTGCTCTGCAGTTTCCTTGATACATAAAAAGACGCCATGAGCTGTATAAATTGAAGGATCACCGCTCACGCTTTCTATACCGCATACCCAAGGAGTTTCCTGGTTGATAATATTAATATCACTGACAGAGACTCCCATATCTTCTGCTGCAATATACTGTCCGTTGAGAGAATCTACTGCTTGACCGAAAGCCCTAAGGATATCCTCGGTAGGACGCGTCATCCCTTTAGGGAGAATAATCACACTTTTCCCTCCACCGGTCCCTGTCCCACTAAGAACAGCCTTATATGTCATACCTTTTGATAAACGCAAAACGTCGGTCAAGGCATCGTCAAAGGAATCGTAACTAAAAGCACGAACTCCGCCCAAAGCTGGACCCACTAGTGTCTGATGAATGGCAATTACAGCATGTAACTGAACCTCTTCACAAGTAACTTCGATTACACGTTCGTAATCTTCTATATGCAGATCTTTAAACACTAGAGGATATTTCATAATCTTAAAGTAGAAGTATTTGTAATTATAACATGCGAGTATTGTATAGTTTTAATTAAAAGTCAATTAACTAAACCCTCTCCCTTCTCTTAAAATTCTTCTCGTGTTACTCTAGAGTACTCAGAAAAACTAGTGAATAAAAAAAAGAGTATAATGAGAGTCGCTTATGTCTGAAAAACCATCTTTATCGATCATGCATCCTTGGCACGGTCCTATATTAACCCAAGATAACTACGAATCTCTATGTTGTTATATAGAAATTACGCCACAGGATTCTGTAAAGTTTGAGTTAGACAAAGCTACAGGTCTATTGAAAGTAGATCGCCCTCAGAAATTTTCTAATTTCTGTCCTTGTTTATATGGATTATTACCTAGAACATATTGTGGGGAACTTTCTGGAAAATATAGCGGAGAACAAAGTCTGAAAGCAGATATCCGCGGTGACGATGATCCCTTAGATGTTTGCGTGCTTACAGAAAAAAATATCACGCACGGCAATATCTTGCTTCAAGCACGTCCTATTGGTGGTCTGCGCATTATTGACTCCGGAGAAGCCGACGATAAGATTATCGCTGTTCTTGAAGACGATTTAGTATTTTCAGAGATGCAAGATATCTCTGACTGTCCTTGTACCGTTATTGATATGATCCAGCATTATTTTCTAACTTATAAAGCTACTCCAGAACACTTGATCAATGCAAAACCAGCAAAAATTGAAATTGTAGGGATTTACGGAAAGAAAGAGGCACAAAAAGTAATTCAACTAGCACACGAAGACTATTTGAATAAATTCGTTAGAGAGAAAACAACCATATAACCAATGTTTCTGGAGAGGAGGCTCCTCTCCTTACATTCTTTAACTTAGAAAGAGAAGAGATAGCTGTTGATAAACTTATCTGCTTCTACAGCAATCTCCTTAAGCTCAGGGAAGCTCAGTAATCGCATACCTTCTTGAAAGCTTAACCATTGAGCATCACAAATTTCGTTCGGATCTGCATGTACATCCCCTTGAACTTCTGCTAAGAAGTAGGCGACTTCTTTACGAACAAATACCTCGTTATCATTAAAAGAATAGTGTTCTACAAGAACTTTTGGGAAAAAGTTGACTACACTCAAGCCAGTTTCTTCAACTAACTCTCTTTCTGCAGCCTCCTGAGGACCTTCTTTATCTTCAGAATGGCCTTTAGGGAACCCCCAATGCTTGCCTTGGGTATGGCAGATAAAACAAGCTTTTAGTGTACTTTTATCAGGAGTACCAAAAAACTTTATGGGAATAATACCAAAAGAGTATTCATACTTTGTCTTTATCATAATTAGGGTATATACCTCGAGAATAATATCGTTGAATTATGTCCACCAAAACCAAAAGAATTCGACATAGCGACATCTATATCCCAATCCTGGGCTTTGTTCGCAACTACGTCAAAATCATCAATTTCCGCAATCGGATTTTCTAAATTAATCGTAGGATGTAATTTCCCCGTTTGAATTGCTTGAATTGTCGCAACAGCTTCGACGCCCCCAGCAGCTCCCAGGCAATGCCCTATAAGTGACTTTGTGGAATTCATTCGCAGCTTTTTCACATGACTACCGAAAGCTTTTTTCAATGCTAAAACTTCCGATATATCCCCTAAAGGAGTTGATGTACCATGAGCGTTAATATAGTTTACGCGTTCTTTAGGAATACCAGAACTTTCTAAAGCCCCGAGAACACATGAGGTGATCCCTTCTCCGTCATCTCTAGGAGCTGTAATATGAAAAGCGTCGCAAGTAGTATATGAACCAAGGATCTCTGCATATATAGGAGCTCCTCGCTTCAAAGCGTTTTCTAAGGTTTCCAAAACTAAAATTCCGGCTCCCTCACCAATGACAAAACCATCCCTATCTCTGTCCCAAGGACGAGAGGCTTCTTGAGGGGCATCATTCCTTTCTGATAAAGCGCGATTAGCAATAAAACCTGCCAATCCAACACGGTTCACGGCAGCTTCGGTGCCTCCACAAACGATCATATCCGCGCGTCCAGCAACAAGGTGCTGATAGGCGGCATCTATACAATAGTTTGAAGTCGCGCAAGCTGTAGATATGGAATAGTTGGGACCCATCAGCCCAAAGTCCATAGCAATAAGGGCAGGAGCCATATTAGTAATAATGTAAGGTATGAAAAACGGAGAGAGTTTTTTATTACCAAGAATAAGACGTTCCATACCATCGTCCAGTGTCTGTAATCCTCCCATACCAGAACCAATGATAACACCGCAACGGAGAGGATCAGCTGGAAGATTATCTTTATCCCATCTAGACATCGCAATCGCTTTCTTAGCTGCAACTACTGCGTAAGTAATAAAAAGATCAACTCTTCGTGCTTGCTTTTTATCTAAATAGGGTTCGGGATTAAATTCAGGGATCCAACCGGCAAAACGCGTAGCATAATCTTCGCATGGAAAAGAAGTGATTGTATGAACACCACTAACACCAGCAAGCAAATTATCATAAAAGGTGTCTATTTCGTTCCCTAAACAAGAAACAACGCCCAATCCCGTGACTACTACACGTTTTTTACTCATAAAGTTATTCTACCCTGTTAAGAAGCTAGAAGCTTGGATGTAATAATGGAACCATCCTTCCAAAGTTCTTCCAATCGATACTGTTCTCTAATGGATGAGATAAACAAATGGATGACAATAAATCCATAATCTATAACTACCCAGTCGCCATGACTTAACCCCTCTATATGTAGAGGAGCGACATTATGTTCTTTTAATTCTTGTACAATCGTATCTGCTAAAGCTTTTACATGTACACCCACATTCCCTTCAGCAAAAATAAAGTAATCTGTGAGCTGAGAAATGGCACGAACATCTAAGACAACAGGATTATTACCTTTTTTGTTATCAATAACTTTGGCAATTACTTTTAATAAATCAAAGCAAAATAATTCCATAGAAACTGGCACGAGAATACTCGATTATCTAAGATAAGGTCGAGCTTTTTTTCTTAGGTTAAATAATATTCCAATAATACTTTCTTGCCATTTTTCTAAGTCTTCCTCTAGGCCGGACCACTGTCTTCTCCTCACCTAGAAGAAGAAAAGGCAAATCAAGAATATGGTCTGAGAAAGTATGACTTCTCGCCCGTCCTATTTTTTTTAGATGGCTAAGTATTCTAGCTTTATTATCTCCAGTTAGGCATTGATTTGCAAGCGTTTGCCCTCTAGAAAATCCTTGATACTTTGAAGCATAACATACGTTGGCTCCTAACTTTTCCGCTATTGGTCTGACAATGAAATCTGGCGAGGAGGAAAAGATCATGACTTCCCCTGAAGAATCCTCCAAAGCTTCATAAAATTTTTCTAAAGCTGGCGTATAAAAATCTTTTTTTACCAGCGTCTGTGCAAAATCGCAGGCTGTAGCAGAAAGATCCTCAAATGCAACCGATGAGAGTAATGAAGAGACTATCCGAGAATAAAATGAGGGTAAGTCTAAAAAAAAAATCGAAAACGAAGAAAAGAGAAAAAACAAGAAGGAAGGGTTTTATAAGAGAATAAGCGACGCTCTAGAGCGTATTTATAAAACCCTATACTGCTATTTCCTCGTAGCAACGTACCGTCTAAATCAAAAGCATAAATACAAGATCGTCTCATGTTAACTGCTGAATTTGGCGCTTCAAGTCGAGGATACTTTGATCCAGTTCCTCTAAAGCACGTTTGTCTTCTTCAACCAGAGCACTGTACTGCATAGCACGATCGAAATCTAGGCCCGAAGATCCCAGAAGTTTCTTATCTTGCTCTAGTTTATCTTTTAATTCCTTACGACGCTCTTGTCTTTGGGACAAAACTTGTCGCATATTTGTGAGCTTTTCACGAGAATCAGGAGAAGACAGCAGTTGTTCTTCAAAATATGCTGTTATATGCTGTAAAGTTAAATTCAATCGATTATCTAAAGAAATCCGCTCTGAGGCAGATAAGAAAGCTGCCTTAGTTAAAGATTCTTTCAACTCTTGCCACTCGGATCGCGTTTCTGAGTGAATATCCCCAGAAGTGCATCTTTCAGAAAATAGTTTAATCTTTTCAGTTAACTCTTTTATTGCTTCTTGTCGAATCTGTTTATCTCTAGCTAATTGCTCTTGATATACCTGTTCGGCAGCATCCTGTTTTTCTTTGAGCTTCTCAAACAAAACTTGTAGTTCTGCCTTCAAGGCAACAACATCATCATGAATTAAATCAAGAGACCGTATACGCTTTGCAGCGGCGTCTAAATCCTTGCGAATTCTAAAAAGGTCACCGCCCTCTTCCAATACTTGAGCTATACCTGCGAGTTGCTCTCGGACATCTTTAGAGTTTTCAGCAGATGCCACTCTTAGACGACTTTGCTCTTGACGGATTTCTTTTTCTAAACCTTTGAGTTGATCCCAGCATTTACTGAGCTTCAAACGTGTATCAGAAAAGACAGTAGAAGAAACAGCTAAGCATTTAGCAGCCTGCTGTAGATTTTTGATTTCCTTCCGTAAAAAAAAAACGGAACGCTTTAATGCGTCCTTATCTGCACGAGAAAAATATTTAGCAACAAAAGACTCAACATCTTCTGAAAAAGCGTCACTAACTTTCTCAATAAGTTCTTTTCTTTTCGGGAATACTTGATTTCCTAGAGACGATAAATGTTGGAAAAATTTGCTTTTTAATCGCATACGCATGCCAACATTCATGAGCTCTTTGCGCAAATCAATAATTCTTGCTGAGAAGCTACTTAACCACACTAATGAGGTATGTAACTCCTTATAAAAACTCTTCCTCTTCTCTAACGTCTGGGTTTCTAAAAACACCGACTGCTCTTCTTGCACCGTTAGGGGGCTGGTTCCTTCTAAGAAATTCGTTATATCTTGCTCTAGACAAGATATAGCCAACTCAATCTGTCCAACGACAAAAGTCCCCTCTTCATCTTGTAAGGATTTAATATGCCGTCCTTCTTTCGTTAAATCAATATAGCGTCGCCAAAATTCAGCCCGCTTACCAACGTTTTCTACTTGATGGAATAATGGAAGACAGTGCTTTCTTATCGCCCAAAACAACTTTAAATTTGCTCCTTGGTTGTTTCTTAAGGCTTGTTCCATTTTCTCTAGACTAAAAGTCACCTGCTCTTCTATCGATGAGAATACAGATAACTCTTGAGTAAATATGGTAAAGGATTCATTAGTCATCGCGGCGTTAGAAATATCATCACTTTTGAATTTCAATTCCTCACTAGAAACCACTATAGAACCTTGTTTTGCTTCTGAAGAATAAAAGCTGTTGTCTGAAGTATCCATAATAACAACTTAGGGTGTAGGGCTTGACAAAGAAATAATGAATAGAAGATAAAGTTTGCCCCCGCACTACATTATCGTCAATCGTTTTTATGAACTTATTTACTAGAATTTCCTTTGACGAGGGATTGGAGTTATTTAGAACAAGTCCTTTAGAAAAACTACAGGAAGCTGCAAATATTTTGCGTAAACAGCGCTATCCTGATGATAAAGTCACTTATGTCCTAGACGCCAACCCTAACTACACCAACATTTGTAAAATTGATTGTACTTTTTGCGCATTTTATAGAAAGCCTCATGCTTCTGACGCATATCTCCTTTCTTTTGACAAATTTCGTTCTTTAATGCAACGATATATATCTATGGGAGTTAAAACTGTGCTTCTTCAGGGAGGAGTTCATCCGCAGTTGGGGATAGACTATCTTGAAGAATATGTACGGATCACAGTACAAGAATTCCCCTCTATCCACCCTCACTTTTTCTCTGCAGTAGAAATTTCACACGCAGCCTCTGTATCAGGAATGAGTAACGAAGAAGCTTTAATGAGGCTTTGGAATGCAGGACAGAGGACGATTCCTGGAGGAGGCGCTGAAATTCTTTCCGAACGCGTGCGCAAAATTTTATCGCCAAAAAAAATGGGGCCCGATGGATGGATTAATTTCCACAAGCTTGCCCATCGTTTAGGGTTCCGCTCTACAGCCACAATGATGTTTGGGCATATAGAAAACGCTCATGATATTCTCTTGCACCTGCAATCTCTAAGGGATGCTCAGGACGAAACCCCTGGGTTTTATAGCTTCATTCCTTGGAGCTATAAGTCTGGGAACACCGCCTTAGGACGTAGGGTTCCTCACCAAGCACCTCCGGAGATGTATTATCGTATTCTCGCAATCGCTCGAATCTTCTTAGATAACTTTGAACATATCGCTGCTTCATGGTTTGGAGAAGGTAAAAAACACGGAGCTCGTGGATTACATTATGGGGCCGATGATTTTGGGGGAACGATCATTGATGAGAGCGTTCACAAATGTACGGGATGGACGTTAAAGAGTTCTGAAGAGGAAACTCGAGCTATGATTGCTGCAGAAGGATTTATCCCTGTTGAGAGGAATACTTTCTATGAACATATAGAAACGCCCTCTTATCAACCATGAAGAAAATAATCCTCTGCTATCTTTGCTGCTAGAGTTTCTGCGGTTAATCCTAAGGTAGGTAATTCTCGAAATATAGGGTAGCGTTTAAACCAGGTCCTTTGTTTTTTAGTATAATGGCAAGTATTCGCTATAAATTTTTGTTTAACCGCTTCATAAGCTTCTGCGGGAGAACCCTGATCAATAAATTCGATCCACTCTCTATAGCCTATAGCTTTTGATGCTGAGGAATTGTCTCTGATCCCCTGCTTGAGTAATCTATGCACCTCATCAATTAAGTCATCTTCGAGCATTCTTTGACAACGCAATTGGATAGTGTCTCGCAGAAGCTCTTTAGGCGGTGATAAAAACCATCCTCGGCAATTATACTCCCTACATTCTCCAACTTCCCTAGTCCACTTATGGTCTGACACTTTTTTCCCTGTTAAATGGATAATTTCTAAACCTCGCACGATTTTGTTTCTATCATTCTTAGTAATTGTACGAGCATATTCAGGATCTTTCAGGCAAAGGTTTTCGTATAACAATGATAAACCATGCTCCTGAATATAAAGATCTAATTTCTCGCGGAAATCGCAGTCTGCAGAAGGCCCTTGAGGAGGCCCTGAGAGAAAGGTATGAAAATAAAATCCGGTGCCACCGACAAGAATAGGGACTTTATTTCTAGAGAGGATATTCTGACATGCCTGCACTGCCTGATAATAAAAATCTACGGCATTAAAAAGTTCTTGGACATGGCAGATATCGATTAAATAATGAGGAACGCGCTGTCTATCCTCCCAAGACACTTTCGCTGTGCCGATATCCATACCCCGATAGACTTGCATGGAATCAACAGATATAATTTCCCCATCAATCATAGGTGCTAGCTTTAAAGAAACATCTGTTTTCCCGGATCCTGTAGGTCCCGCAAGTAAAATCACAGTGCGCTTAAACAATTTTGCAAATGATTTTTGAGGATCTAAGCAGACATCACATCCCGTAGATGTCGTCGCATTCGCTTGGAATTCAGGAGCACGCATATGCACCGGGGTTAAAACTTAGTAAAACATTCTTGTTCTGATTGGCAAACAGGCAAAAGTTGATCGACGCCTGCTATACGAATAACATCTGCCACCAAATTAGAAACGCAACAAATACAAAGAAGACCCTGACGAGACTGTAAGGATTTAGACAATGAAAATAAAAGGCGGATTCCTGCGCTACTCATATAAGTCACGTATTGGAAGTTGAGTACGATTTTATGCTTACCTTCTTCAACTTTCTTATTTAGAAATGCTTCTGCTTGGGGCACAGAAACAGCATCTAACGCCCCTTCTAAAGAGACAACAAGAACATCCCCATACTGTTTAGTTAACCAATCCATAAAAGCAACTCCAAATAGTATCTCGCAAATATTAGCGATATTATTTACGATAAAAATAAAAAACAATGCGCAGCCATGGTAAGAAGCTTTATAAAAATGCTTTTTTCTCCTGGACCAAGATATTCTTTATCTTACGCATTCCTATGTATTTTCCTTAGTATCCTAATTTTTATTCCTACCATTCATTGGCTTTTGTTTCCCGAGACTTTTTTATTTCCTACAACAAAAGCTCTTCCCATTAAAAATATTTTCCTGATTTCTTCATCTCCTTCTAGAATTCCTGAGGCTATTTTTTCAGAGACACTACAATTATCTGCGGACAATCCTACTTTCCTACATCAATTTACAATTAAGCAAGCAGAAGCCACGTTAAAAGATCTAGGGATATTTTCTTCGGTATCTATAAAGAAAGTCCCAGACAACAAAGGAATCATCATCTTTTATGCTTTACACACCCCTATAGGCTATTTAGGCAACCAAACGAATACTTTAATCAACCATTCTGGGGAACGTTTCCCTTGCCAACCTTTTTTTAAAACACAAAAACTTCCTAAGATTTTTTTCCCACAAAAAGATGTAGAATCTTCTATTTTACCTTCATGGAAAATAGACATTGCATCTCTTCTAATTGAAGAACTCAAAGAAGATCCTCCTGTGGTGATTGATTTATCTCTTACGGATATCTACCCTATGGAAATAACCGTTTCTTTATCTTCTGGAAATCTTCTCAGGTTTCAATACCACACGATACATGCAGGATTAAAAAATTATCATCTCTCTCAATGTACTACAGTGATGCAATCTAGAGACTGCCACATTTACGATTTAAGATTCCCCTGTCACCTATTATTAAGTAAGCTATGACTCCTATAATCATTTTGACTCAACTACCTTCTCAAGAAGAAGCTGAACTTATCGCTCACACTTTAGTCACTCAAAAGTTAGCGGCTTGTGTACATGTTTTCCCAAAAGGGAAATCTACGTACATATGGGAAGGCCAGCTCTATGTTTCTGAGGAATACCACATGCAAATCAAAACGCTATGTTCACGATTTCCTGAGGTATCCAAAACCATTCGTTCTTTGTGCTCTTACGACGTTCCGGAAATCATTTTCATCAAAATTGATGATGGAAATGCAGAATATTTAAAGTGGTTATCTCTGGAAACTGCCCCACAAACATCTCAGGAAATGAATAAATCTTGACGTTTTTTCGAAATTCGGTATAATCTTTTCAGGAACTTTGAATGATACATAAGTGTTTTATTCTTTTTTTCCACATCTCAATTTAATTTGGATTTTATGGAAGAGTTTGTAGCATATATCGTAAAGAATTTAGTTGCTGATCCTGAAGCTGTGGAAATTCGTTCTATTCAGGATGAGTCAGGTGAATCTATAAAGTTAGAGATACGTGTGGCTCCCGATGATATAGGGAAGATCATAGGTAGACGGGGAAATACAATACACGCATTAAGAACTATTCTTAGACGTGTGTGCGCGAGATTAAAAAAGAAGATACAAATTGACTTGATCCAACCAGAGGGGATCAGAGAATCTGTTGACGAAAGTGAGGATGTTTCCGGTAGTTTTTGTCTTAATTCAAACAACTCTAGCGAGTCAGAGATGGCCCATCAATGTTGTGGCCGAGGCAATTGCTGTTCAGCGGAAGACGAAGATATAGAAGTATCTTCAGTTCATCATGAATGCAGTCATAATCACCATTCTGAATAATATTCACTACTTTTCTTTTTAATACTATAGAGTTTGGCAATAGCTAAAGACCCCTTGCGGAGTTTTTAGCTCTTCGCAGTTAATAGACACTGCTTATTCAAAGTCTTTCCGACCTTTTTCTTCCGATCAAACTTATGTAGCCCTGATATAATCAATTGATGAATGATTTGTTCAAAAGTCCATCCTAAACGGGCAAAATCATGAAGAAAAGGACTTGCCTGTGTCATTCCTGGAATAGGGTTCATTTCAGAAAGCCAAAAATTTCCTTCATCATCTAAAAAGAAATCGACTCTACATGAACCTTGTCCTTGAATCACACGGTACACACGTTCTGTGAACTCCTTTACTCTTATTTTAGATTCTTCGGAGAGATCCAAATCGTATTGTATTTGAGCGCTTGCTCTACCGTTTAATCCATATTTCTCTTCATAACTAATAAATCTTTTCTCACCACAACGTTCATGTGGTTCAGAAATATAGTAACAGCTACTGGAGTCTCCGAGACAAGACACTTCAATTTCGCGAGATCCTAAACGACTTTCTTCGATAAAAATATCTGTATCATATAGGAAAGCTTCAGATATTTTTGCTTTTAGTTCTTCTTCATTATGCACTTCAAAAACCCCAATACTCGATCCCAAATGTGCAGTTTTCACAAACATAGGAAAAGTAAAGGCCTCTGAAATCTTATGCATACATAACTCTGGAGTTCTTTTCCAAGCATGTAAAGTCAATGGCTGATAAGGAACCACGGGAACACCTACAGAAGCTGCAAGGCGTTTTGTCATAATCTTATCCATAGTGACTGAGGAAAAGAGCAGAGAGGGTCCAGCATAGGGCTTATTGATAATTTCTAAAAATCCCTGAAGCGTACCGTCCTCTCCAAAAGGGCCATGTAATATCGGAAGGATAAAATCTACATGTGTAAGAGCCTCTGTTATCTCTGAAGACAAGACGTAATGACCTTTCCCTTCATAATCTTCACATTCAATAGTGGAGACTTTTGACCATAATCCCTGGCGATCGATAATAAAGTATTGCACATCGTAGTATTCAGGAGACAAATACCGAACGACATTTCTCGCAGACAACAAAGAAATATCGTGTTCGCAAGACTTCCCTCCACAGACAACTCCAACTGCGAGCTTCCTAGGTTCAAAATCCTTTAAAGCATTGCCTACGGTATAAATATTTCCAGCTCCTAAAGATATACACACATCATGAACGCGTATTTCTTGTTGCAGGTATGGGATAATGTTGTCATAAGGAACATAGCTACATTGTACATGAGAGGATAAGGAAATCGTCTCTGCTAATTTCTCAGGAGACGGTAAATCTAATGCAGTTTCTCCAGCACTGTAGACATCAGTGAGAATCACCTCATCAGCATCTTGAAAAGCTTTATAAAAATCTTCCAGACAATATTGCAATCTAGAAAATCTATGTGGTTGACATATCGCAACTATACGACGCAAGCCAACAGCATCTCGTAATCCTCTTAGAGTGCAAGAGATCTCAGAAGGATGGTGTGCATAGTCTTCAAAGAATAAGAATTTCTCTGAAACATTCTTTCTTTCCATACGTCTTTGAATACCAGAAAAGTTCTTAAGAGCCTCTCGAATACTTTCCTCATCAATACCCAAAGTTAATGCTATACCCATAGCTACAGCAGCGTTTGCAATGTTGTGCTTACCGATAAGGTTAAGATCTATGTCCAAGTAATCTTTCCCTAAGAAAGACAGAGAAAATAGCGAGCGCCAGCCATCTTGATAATAGGAATGTATACGTAAGTTACAATCTTGAGAAAATCCATAAGATGTTCCTGAGATTCTTCCTTTAAGTTCTTGGCAATCGCCATTATAAAAACATAAACGCGGATCTTCAACCTTACGAGTGAATTCTTCAATTGTTAAAGCAAGTTTCTCCTTACTCCCTTCAAAATTACTGAGATGTTCATTATCTAAATTGGTTACAACAGCAACTTTAGGAAGATAGTGTTTTAAAGAGCCGTCGCTTTCATCAGCTTCCGCTATAAAGTACTCTGAGCTTCCTGAATAACCATTCAAAGATAGAGAATTCAGACCTCCAATAGCATAGGAAGGATCTTTTTTTGCTGTTTGGAAAATGGCGGTGATTAACGAAGATACTGTCGTTTTGCCATGACTCCCTGAAACTAAAATACTTGTTTGTTCTTGCATCAAAAAAGCGAGAAGTTCAGAACGATGGAGTATGGGTAACTGTTTCCTTACAGCTTCTAGATATTCTACGTTATCCTTAGCGATCCCTGATCCATAGATGATAGTGCAATCTTCAGGAATATGATGTTTATCATGCCCTTGTAAATACCGTGCCCCTTTGGCCACAAGCTTATCGATAATGGCTCCTCGATTTAAATCACTTCCTGATACGGAATATCCCCGGTCTAATAAAATATGAGCTAGTGCACTCATTCCTATTCCGCCGATACCTATAAAATGATAGTGGATTTTCCTATCCATAGATTACCCTATAAACATTCACATATAAATTGATAAAAAGGCTTAGAAGATTTGTTTTGATAATAAGCCCGCAAAGCTTCTCGCCTATTTTTAATAGTTTTAGGATCAAGAGCAAGCAAAATATTTTTAGTTAAAACTGCTTTAGAAAGCTGTTTTTCGAGGATCATCGATCCTCCTCCTATCGTATAGACAAGGAATTTTGCATTTTCCTCCTGATGTCGATAAGCTCCCGGATATGGGATAAGTATAGAAGGACTTTGTGCCCACAACAATTCATCCATAATCGTAGCTCCAGCCCGACTAATTACAAGATCTGATGAAAGTAAGACACTCAGCATGTCATGCTCAAAGGGTTTTACACAAAAGGACACGCCACCACGACTATAGACATGCTGTATGGAAACTATATCACCTTTCGGTCCTGCGACATGATGAACATACATATTTGGGTAATCCTTGGCAACCTCAACAAGTGCCGGTGGGACATGATCATTTAATGTCTTTGCTCCTAGAGATCCTCCTACAACACAAATCGTTGGAGAATGGGAAGTTAGGCGTTCTACAATAGGATTAAAAGAGGAAAACGCTCTTTTTGGTAATGAAATCTCTTGAGCTGGACATGCAAATTGCTTAATGACAGGTGAGAAAGAT
The DNA here is from genome assembly GCF_000204255.1 of Chlamydia psittaci 6BC. Classification (NCBI taxonomy): domain Bacteria; kingdom Pseudomonadati; phylum Chlamydiota; class Chlamydiia; order Chlamydiales; family Chlamydiaceae; genus Chlamydia; species Chlamydia psittaci. The sequence goes on from NC_017287.1 coordinate 987,258, forward strand.
ACACCCACCCCCTTAGCAAAACGTGAAAACAGCTTATTTACCTTACCTGGAACAACATTTTGCTCGTGTAAAAATATAGGGATTTTCTTTTTCAATGCTGCCATCAATACCGGCAGAGAGTGGTAACTACCGAAACCTATGACAACATCGGGATCAAAAATAAGGAGTTCTTTTTTTGCCTTTTTATATCCTGCATATAGGGAACATGCTCTCCGGATAGCAGTGATAGGTCGCGCAAATGTCGGCAATCCTGAGGGAATTTCTTTATACAGTATCTGCTGTTCTCCAAGGCTTGGGTGGTTATCTAAACCCTTACCCAAAAGAAGCACATCTACACCTTCTCTACAAAATGCTTCTCTTGTTGCTAGAGCGGGGACGATATGTCCTCCCGAGCCTCCGACAGCTAAAGCTATTTTGTTGATTTTCTTCATCGCACACCCTTAATAGCAATGTAACACCACACATATTCGCAATCAGAGAGGATCCTCCCTGACTAAAAAAAGGGAGATTTACTCCTTTACTCGGTAATAATACTGACACAACGCCTAAATTCATAAAAGCTTGCATTCCAATAATTACCGTTACGGCTATAGCCAAAGAAGCTCCTTCTAAAGAAGAGGCTCGGATAGCAATTACGTAACCACCGTAAACAAAATACATATACAACAAAATCAAAAGTAGCATACCTAAGAAGCCAAATTCTTCTGCATATATTGCAGCGATATAGTCATTTTGTGCTTCTGGAAGATAGGTAAGCTTTTGCAGGCTAGCTCCTGGGCCTTTACCAAATAATCCCCCTGACCCTGCGGCGATTTTTGCTTGATATGGCTGATGTCCTCGACCTTTAATGTCTAATTCTGGATGCAGATAAACATTTAAACGATGTCGCACATAAGGCATTCTATAAGCAAGAACGCCGCCCACAACAAGAATACATAACAACGGAAGTAACCAATAACGCAAACGCACAGCTGTCATAATAAATACAGGGATCAAAGAAAAAGCTATTACAGCTGCGGAACCGTTGTCAGGCTCTATAGCAATAAGTACAATAGGAAGAAACAGTGTAGTAGTGAGCTTAAGAAATAGTTTGAAATTTTCTCGATACTGAGGGCGAAATACCAGATATTCGATAGCTACGCAGGGAACAAGATATTTTACAAACTCTGAGGGCTGCAAAGTCAGTTGTCCTATACCTAACCATCGCTTTGCTCCATTCCTACACACCCCGACACCAGGAATCAAAACAGCTACAAGTGCGCATCCTGCTATGAACAATAATGTGGGGCTCATTTTTAGAAAATCTTTCCAACCTGTTATATAAACTAAAGTAGAAAGACCTAATCCCAATCCTAAGTAGGTAATCTGGCGGATTAAAGCCTTATGGGTACTACAAGGAAGCGAACGATCGAGAATTTCTGCAGAAGAAGTGTCAAAAACCATGACTAGACCTAGGGAAAAAATCCCTAACAAACAAGAAACTATAAACCATTTCATATTAGGCCTAGAGAGAAATTACCGTATACGCAACTGATCCCCAGGTCTTAGTTTACGAGCTTTTTGTTCGTCAAGATCATTCATTTTTAATAGATCTTCAAGACGAATCCGATTACGTAGCGCTATAGTCCAAGGGCTATCTCCTTCTTGAACAGTATAAAAATCCTCAGCACTCGCTACTTTCACTTGAGGATTCTTAGTTGTTTCTTGTTTATCGTATACAGGGACTTTCAATACTTGCCCTATCTTCAATTGCGTGGAAGAGAGATCATTGATCTGCATAAGCACAGCCACAGTTGTATGATTTGCCTTAGCAATACGTTCTAAGAAGTCTCCCTTCTTGACAACAACCGTTGCGTAGGCTTCCTTCTTAGGGGTTTCTTTAGCAACTTGGGTGCTGGGTTCTATAGGTGTAGGACTTGCAACTGGCACAGGAGAAGTTGTTTGAGGAACACTAGGTGTTGGAGGAGCCTTGACAACCACAGGCTTATTTTCTGCAAATTGCACAGCGAATTCTTCTTTAGAAACGCGCTGTGGAACCGTTTCTACGACAGGTTTTTCGATCTTCTCAACTTTTTCCTGTACTTTTTCTACAGGAGGAGGGGCAAATTCAACAAGTTTCGCAGGTAAGGGAGGGCATAATACATCTGCATTCTTTTTATCTGCATGCTTTGCTGTAGTAAAGAGTACTAGCACCAAAACAGCATTCACTAAAGTCGCGATTATAATCGTATCTCTACGGTTCATATCTTTAATGCCTCCATCTCACCTACTAATTGCTTAAAGCAATCTCCTCTTTCCTCGAAGCTCCGAAACTGATCAAAACTTGCACATCCAGGAGATAATAAAATTACGTCACCAGGCTGTGCTATACTCTGGGCTACATTGACTGCTTCTTGTAGATCTCGAGCTTGCGTTAAAGGAAGATTACTACTAGATAAAGCTTGGGCAATCTCTTTCCGACACTCTCCCATAGCCACAATATGTTTTACAGTTTGAGTAAGGGTTGGAATCAAAGAAGCAAAGTTACTCCCTTTGTTTCTTCCTCCCAAAATAACAATAATGTTTTCTTTTACAGCTATTAGAGCCTTTTCTACTGAGCTCATAGTTGTAGCCTTACTATCGTTGATATAGCGCACGCCATCTTTTTCTCCCAGATATTCTATCCTATGGGGAGGTTTATCAAACGTAAGAACAGCCTCTAAAAACGCCTCCAAAGGAATTTTGGTCACTTCATTAGCTAAAGCGTAGCCTGCGCAATAATTATTCCTATCATGCAAGTATAATGGTTTTAATGCACTCCCTTTATCTAAAACTAAATTGATTTCCCTAGTAGAGTCTAGATAGGATTTCCCAAAGGAAACGCCATCACCAACCCATAAAGATTCAGGAGATTGCAAACATTTCACAATATTACTTTTTGCTTCGCTATAGGCTTGTAGGGTGTAATGATAATCCAAATGGTTTTCTGAAATATTTAAAATAGTAGCTGCGGAAAGCACAGGGATCTCTATTTCTTGTTCTGCCAATTGAAACGAGCTCATTTCCACAACGCGGATACCTTTCTGGTACATGGCTTGAAGTATCGGAAAACCAATATTCCCCATAGCACAAGCAGATATCCCAACAGAACGTAGGAGATGGACTAAAAACAACACGGTTGTGGTTTTCCCTGCGGACCCTGTAACTCCAATGGAAGGATAACGATGAAATTCAGGATCTTGAAACGCTAACTGTATGTCAGTAACAACAGGAATCCCTCTATGTTTGGCTTCTACGATAACAGGGTGTGAAGTTTTGATCCCTGGGGAACGTACACATAGGTCTATATCTTCAGGGAATTCTCCGGCGCTATCTAAATAACGCTCACAAAAGAACTGGCAAGAATTTAGGGCCTCTGAAGATCCATCGATACCAATAACGTAATCTCCTCGATTACGGAGAAACTCTGCTGCAGATTTCCCTGTAACACCTGATCCTAAGACTAAGACACGTCGCTTATTCACAAATTATCTCCATAATGCTGCGATGATCCCTAAAACCATAAAGAAAAATCCTGCCATCCAAAAACGCTTAACCACTTGAGTTTCTGAGATACCTTTATACTCGTAGTGATGATGTAATGGGGAGCATAGGAAAATACGCGTTTTCCTTAACCGGCAACTAGCAATTTGTAAAATTACAGACCCTGCTTCTGCAACAAAAACCCCTCCCAGTAAAATCAACAGTAATTCTGCACGCAGCATAACAGCACAGCTGCCCAACATGCCTCCTATCAATAAGGATCCTGTGTCTCCCATGAACACCTGTGCCGGAGAACAATTGTATTTTAGAAACGCCAGACTGACTCCTAGCAATGCAGATAATAGTATAGAGACATCAGTTGCGAGAGGTAGTGTAGTGCTTGTAAGGGCAACAACCAGCAAACCAAACGCACACATACACGTGGTTCCTGTTGCCAAACCGTCAAGACCGTCAGTAAGATTTACTGCATTACCCGTTCCTACGATAGCCAATACGGCTAGAACAAAATAAAAAAACTGCGCTAAAACAGAATTCCCGAAAGAAATAGACCCGAAAAAAGGAACTCGTAAAGTGTAAAATAGAGAAGTACCTTTATATATAAACATCACTGCTGTAGTGATCACTGCGGATATCACCAACTGCAAAACAAACTTCTGTTTTGCTGAGATACCATGGCCTTTCTTTTTTCTTTTTTTCACTATATCATCGTACCACCCTAGACTGGTCCAACTGATTATCAAAAACACAAATAACCATGTTGAGAGTTTCCCTAAGGGCAGCCAAAAAAAAATCGTGAATAACAATACGAGAAAAAAAAGAATGCCTCCAGCTGTAGGCGTATGTTTTTTATCCTGATGAAGAACTTCTAATTTTTCACAGTATTCTTTGTGTACTTGATCATAATGATTGCGTTTCTTCAGCCAGCGTATCACGGGCTTGCCTAAGAAGATCCCGAGAATAAATGCGAGAGCACATACTGTGAACAGAAAAAAAATCAAAGATTCATGAAGATAAAATCCAGAATTCATAAGTTAAAGTATTGAAAATTAAAAACAGCTCAATAGAGATTCTAAAGCTAAAGATCGTGATCCTTTTAGCAAGACAATATCCCCTTGCTGGACGACTTTCTTTAAAATCTCTTCTATGCCCTGAGCAGATGGGTAGAAAGAAACTTCACAAGTGTCGTGTTTTAATAGATGCCGAATAGGCAACCACTTTTCTCCAATAAAGAAAATAATACTTGCTTTAGATAAAGCTTTATTCGCAACCACGGTATGGCCTTCCTCAGAATGATTTCCTAATTCTGCCATATGGCCTAAGATAAGTATGACTTTCCCTCCTTCTGAAGGATTAGGAATTGCATCCAAAGCAGCAATCATTGCCTCTGGACAAGCATTGTATGCATCATTGATTATTTGAATACCATTACGAACACTTTGCTCAAAACGCATAGGAGGCAGCTGTAAATCACAACAGGAATGAATAATTCTATCGACAGGGACATCAAGAAGCCATGCTAAAGACAGAGAAATTAACAAATTACTGTAAGCTGGCTTGTATGGGAAGGCTACAGCGAAATCTATATCCCCTTCAGGAGTACTGATGACTACGCTATCCTTACGAATAGCCTTGTAATAAAAATCAGCGGTCTCATCATAAAAAGCAAAAGAAAACTTCTCAGCAGAGACAGACTGTTTCATGAAGTAAGAATACCAAGGAGAGTCTTTAGGAAGAAGTTGCACACGACTATTGCGTAAAATATGGCTTTTTTCTTCTGCAATGCCTTGCACACCCTGATCTGGGAAATTCATAACATGTTGATCTGCTATATTAGTAATTACAGCAACCTCAGGTTCTACTATAGAGAGTAAATCCTGCATGTTCTTTGGTTCAGAAACTCCCATTTCTAAAATGACAAAATCTTCGTCTCCATCTGCCATGAGCAAACTTAAAGGAACGGTAAGTTGGGAATTATAGCTTTTAGGGCTAGCATACACCCGGTACACGGAAGAAAGAAAAGTTTTCGCGAAGGCTTTAGTCGTTGTTTTCCCTATGGAACCGGTAATCCCTACAATTGTTCCTTGAAATAGGTGACTTTGACTTTCTCCAGCTTCTTTTAAAGCTTCTGTAGTGTCATTCACAACTATTAATTCTAAACCAAAGGAATCTCCTTGGTAATCTTTAGAAACGACGGCGGCTACGGCTCCAGATTGCGCTGCTTGTTTGAGGAAACGATGACCATCCGTGCATTGTCCAGAAAGAGCGAAAAATAAATCTCCAGGTCGCACCTGTCGACTATCAATGGCAACCCCAGAAATCTTTTTCCCAGACCTTGGGTATTTTACATTGGATAACATTAAGGTTACCCAATCTTCTAATAAGATAGATCGCATTCCTTGGCCTTTTTTCTCTTATTAAACATATACTCTTCAAGCAAATGTGCTCTAACGAGCATACCGTTTACAAGTTCTAGGATGAAGTTTTGGAGTGTTTCAAATATTCTGTTCATTAATATAAATAAATATACTACATGAATGCAAGCAGCGTTATCAGGTGTAGGTAAGATTTCCTACTGACTATAAAATCATATTTCGCTTAAACTAGGGTTTCCTTTCGCTTTCTTGGTGGCATAGCCAAGCGGTAAGGCCGAGGCCTGCAAAGCCTCTATCCCCGGTTCGATTCCGGGTGCCACCTTTCTTTTTCCTTTTTTATCTAAGGTATTGTGCACTAAAAAACGACTTGGTAGTGTGAGTTTTGCTTAAGGTTTCTCCTGGGGACTACCAATGTTAGACAAGGAAAACTCCCTGTACGATACAGATAAAAAACTTTTCCACGGTATAGATAAAGTCTTTCATTCTATCAAGGATCATTATGGTCCTCTACTTTCATCGCACTCTTTCTTTGAGAATCAAGGCTATCGTGTCCTATCTCGCATAACTCTCGCGGATCCCTATGAAAACATTGGTGTAGATTTTGCCAAAGCGATGGCTAAGCAAATCCATAAAAAATATCTTGATGGCATAACGACAAGTATCATTTTGCTCTATGCTCTTCTCAAGGAAAGCTACATTTTTTTAGATCAAGGCTTATCGCTTTACAAACTATGCTGTGCCTTAAGAAAAATGAAGGAAAAGCTTTTAACATCTTTGAAAAAGCACGCTTGGCCTTTAAAAGATGGGAATAAAGCCAAAGGCATTGTTTTCTCTGCCCTTCCAGATTTAACGATTGCTTCAGAAATGGCTGAGGCTTTTGCATCTGTAGGTTCTGATGGGTTTATATTATTATCCCAACTGGAGATGTCTCATATTCAGATCACACAAGGATTAAAAATCCCTTGTGGCTATAGTTCTCCTCACTTCATTTCTCAATCTACCCAGAGGACAATCCTACTTTCACAACCTCGTGTTTTCGTCACTGACAAAAAAATTACTACTGTCCTCTGTTTCCTTCCTCTATTACAAGAGTTACGTGAAAACGGAGAACATCTACTGATTTTTTGTAACGGCATAGATCCGGATGTTCTTTCTACATTCACTGTGAATAAACTTGAAGATCTCCTAGAAATTGTTGTTGTTGATTTGAGTAGATACCCTGATCTTGATCCCACCTTATCTGAGGATATCACCTTATTCACAGGAACAAATGTGTTCTCTCAAGATTTTTCTCCAACAACACGGTTGCCCGAGCGTGTATCTTTAGGATCATGTGCTTCTATAGAAATTTCTGAAGAAGAAACAATAATCATTCGTGGGCATAGCGTTTCTGAAGTTTTAGCATTAAAAATACACCAAATCGAAGAAGAAATTCGCACGAGCTCCTGTCAGGAGAGAAAAACTCTGTTAATCAAGAGAAAGCACCGCTTACAAAATGCCGTTGCTGTAGTCCCTGTACGCGAAGAAAATAAACTTTTCTATTCTTTAGCCCTTGCCACATTAACTGCTGCCGTAGACAAAGGCTACATTCCTGGGGGAGGTGCTGGTCTATTTTATGCTTCTTTAAATCTGTGTGGTGAGGAAGAACTCTCAGAAGAAGAACAAGCGGCCATTGAGATTCTACAGATGTGTTGTCGCGCTCCTTTAGAACAACTCATCAGGAATATGAAACTAGAAAGCCAGGTCGTTCTAGATAAACTGTTATCTCTATCAACACCTAGTTTAGGGATGAATGTCATTTCTCAACAAATAGAAGATCTTATTGCTTCAGGCATTCTAGATCCTCTATCCAAAATAGAGGATATTTTCTCCTTAGCCTTGGAAACAGGATTGAAAATACTGTCCTCAAAAGTCATCATTACCCATGCTAACAAGTAAATAATTCTCTAATCTTTGATCTATACGCTTAATTGCAACAATCTTTTCTTTATGAAAACAGTGAGTCTGACACACTGAAAATCCTCAAATTCTCGTCCCTTCCTATAAGATCTGCAAATAAAGCAGTTAATAAGAAAAACCTGACTCAGTACTATAAGTCTATTTTAGTACTGATTTCCGGAAATATTTGAGAATGAGAACACTGTTTCCCGTTTTTTCGGAGATGAAAATTGTACTATTGTATTGATCTTAGTAAGAAAGAACTTGAATAATTGAAGATCCGTAAAAGATCTTAAGAATAGTTGTTAGGGAAAACAGGAATGCTTTTTTATTAGCGGATTGAGCTGATAAATTATGCCAGCCTTTTGGAGAACAGGGGATATGTATAATAAACCTTCACAAGCTCATCGTATTATTCATATCTCTGATGTGCACTTTTGTGTTTTCCCTAGAAATCCCTTAACCTGTTTCAATAAGAGATTTAAAGGAGTATTACGCCAAGTATTTGGCGGTGTAACTTTTCAGTCTTCAACGATAGCAAAACGTTTTCCTGATTTAGCTGTAAAACTGCAAGCCGATAGTATTTGTATTACTGGCGACTTTTCTCTTACAGCTTTAGATAAAGAATTTCTACTAGCTCAAGACTTTGTGCATACCCTAGCACAAAATGCCTCTGTATATGTACTTCCTGGGAACCATGACGTTTATACACAACAAGCATTAGATCAGAAGACTTTCTATAACTACTTCCCTAATATACAATTACAAAACGAACAAATTTCCTTTAACAAACTCATGGATCATTGGTGGTTAGTCTTACTGGATTGTTCGTGTTTAAACGGATGGTTTTCTGCAAATGGCATGATAAAATCATCACAAATTTCTATTTTAGAGAACTTTATTCTCAGTCTTCCTCCGCAAGAAAACATTATCATTGCCAATCACTATCCTCTCTTACCTACAAAAGACCCTTCTCATGATTTAATTAATCATCTGCTTTTACAACATGTTTTGAAAAAGTATCCTAATGTGCGTTTATACCTTCATGGCCATAATCACCAGGCTGCGGTCTACAACTTCAAAGATCACGCACCAAACATGATTTTAAACAGTGGCTCTGTCTCGTTACCTTCTAATGCCCGTTTTCACATTATAGACCTATATCCTCAAGGATACCACGTATATACTGCAGCGATAACAAATCTCTTAAATACACAAGAGCCTCTAGAAATCTCTATAGAAGCCAATTTAGAGTCTTGGTAATTTTTCAAACCAACGACAAAATGAAAAATAGAAAAAACTGTGTAGAAAGGCTAGAAGCCTTCTTCACAAATTTTTTCTGCAATGGTACGAAATACCTCTGGAGTATTGGGTACTTCGCAGTGAGAAAGATCACGAGTGGATTCAGGCATAGCTATAAGCTTTTCCATCCACACTTGTCTCTTCTTTTGTTCTTCGAGAATCAAAGCTTGATCCCGTAGTTTTTTCAGCAACTCTGCTTCCGCAGATAGCTCTTTTGTTTTTTTTGTTCCCATACTACGGAATCTAAGAAAATCGTACTTTTTACACAACAGAACTTCTTATGATCAGAAGTTACTTGGAAACACGCGATTCATAACTTCCTGTACGTGTGTCTACTTTAACAACTTCACCTTCTTCTATGAAAATGGGAACCATAATTTTTGCTCCAGTATTTGTTACTGCAGGTTTTAATACTCTTCCCGAAGCTGTATCTCCACGTACACCTGGTGCCGTTTCAGCGATAGTAAGTTCCATAAAAATTGGAGGTTCTACCGCAATAACATTACCATTGTATAAAACTAATGTATAGATAGTGTCTTCTAATAACCACTGACGAATATTTTCTATTTTATCCCAGAAGATGACTTCTTGCTCGAATGTTTCATCATCCATGAAGGTAGCACCTTCCTGATCTGAATAAAGGAAACGCATCTGTTGTTCTCGCACATCTGCAGTTTCTACCGATTCTCCAGATTTAAACGTCTTTTCAATGACTCTTCCTGTAAGAAAATTTTTTACCTTAATCCTATTAAAGGCTTGGCCTTTTCCTGGTTTTACAAAGTCATTTTGCAAAATCAAATAGGGTTGACCATCTATTTCTATTCTTAATCCTACACGAAATTCACTAGTGCTTACACGAACCATGGGGCCTTTTATCCTTAAAATTCTCCCATTTATGTTATCTAGGATGTTCTCCTTTGTCCAGAAGAATGTCTTGTATACGACAGGATAAATATAGCGATTAATATCTATTGATTTTAGTTTAAACGTGCAATTTTCCTATATGCAGTATAAAGAAAATGATTATTTGACATCGACAACATCGAGTTAAACTAGGGAGCAAAAGCATGTTTAAGCACAAAGAAACGAAAACTGATGAAGCCAAAATAGCCCAGGATACACTAGAACGTTATTCTGGATCGTCTATTGAAGAATTTTGTCCCTACCTACTTTTAACAAACTTTGCACACTATACCCACGTATTTGCAGAAGCTTATCAGGTACCTATTTCAAAAGGATCTATGTTTTCTGCAGCACACGCTCCCCAAGTTAATGCGTCCATTTTGGATTTTAAATTAGGATCCCCTGGAGCAGCTTTAACTGTAGATTTATGTTCTTTCCTCCCTAACTTAAAAGCTGCTGTTATGCTTGGTATGTGTGGCGGTTTACGCTCGCATTATCAGGTTGGGGATTACTTTGTCCCGATAGCAAGTATTCGAGGAGAAGGAACCTCTGATGTCTATTTCCCTCCTGAAGTCCCTGCTTTAGCAAATTTCATAGTACAAAAAACTATCACAGAAATATTAGAAGAGAAGAAAGCGAGCTACCATATTGGAATTACTCACACCACAAATATCCGTTTTTGGGAGTTCAATAAAGAGTTCCGAAAGAAACTCTATGAAAATAAAGCACAAACTATAGAAATGGAATGTGCCACCCTCTTTTCTGCAGGTTATAGAAGAAACCTTCCCGTAGGAGGTTTATTGATCATCTCTGACTTACCTCTGAGAAGGGAAGGGATAAAAACTAAGGAAAGTGGAAATCATGTGTTGAAGACATATACAGAAGATCACATCACTACAGGCATTGATGTCATTTCAAGATTAGACACAGTATTGCAAAACCGCCCTATCAAAACCAATAAAGGTTTGCCACATATGGAACTTGGGGAGGCTGACGATACCATGCCTAAAGATTCTGGCATCTCAGATAGCGATTATTGAGAAAGAATTCTCTGTAAAATGCAATCTGCAGTAAATCCACAAGCTTCCGCTACATCAGCGGGAGCTCCAGAATAACCAAATCTATCCATAGCAATAGCTAAGCCATTCGAACCGATATATTTATACCAACCCAATGCAGATCCTGCCTCTATAGATACTCTTAAACCTAAATCGCCACCGATCACACTTTCTCGGTATTCAAAATCTTGCTGTTCGAATAACTCCCAACAAGGGAAAGAAATTACACGGACTTTTTTATCCAAATGGATTAGCTCTTGTGCCACAGCTAGAGCTAAATGCAACTCTGATCCTGTAGCAAATAAAGTATAATCTGGTTTCCCTTGAGTCTCTTTTAAAACAATGTAGGCTCCTCGGCCGACACCTTCTTTAAAAGATCTATTTGTTTGCGATAGTGTAGGTAAATTTTGCCGAGAAAGTATCAAAGCTGTGGGACCGGCATAACGCAATGCCGCATGCCAAGCTCCCTTAACTTCATTAGCATCCCCAGGGCGGATAACTTGCAAACCTGGAATTGCTCGTAACGACATAATTTGTTCTATAGGTTGATGGGTAGGACCATCCTCCCCAACAAAAATCGAGTCGTGGGTAAATTGATAAATCACGGGTAATTTTGCTAAAGCAGCCAAGCGAATAGCATTCCTTAGATAATCAGAAAATACTAAGAATGTGCCTCCAAAAGGTCGAAACACTTGTGAGTAAGCGAGGCCATTCATAATAGCTCCCATACCAAATTCTCGAACACCATACTTAATGTTTCTACCCGAGAAATCGTGGCTATTAATATCTTTAGCGTCAGTTATCCAAGTCCCATCAGAACTCGATAGGTCTGCTGATCCTCCAATAAGAGAAGGGATATTCTTAGCTAAATCTTGAATAATCTTGTTCGATGCCGCACGTCCAGCTATGTTCTCAGGCATGGCTATATCGTCGAGTATTCTCTCTAATTGTTCTGAAGAGAGAGGTGATTTTAATGAAAGAAACTCTTGATACAAGTCAGGGAATAGACGAGACCAAACACGAAAATTATCTTGCCATTCTTCTTGAACTTTACGATCTTCATGCAACTTATTAGAAAAGAAGGACTTTACTACAGGAGAAATGAAAAACTTCTCTTCAGGCAGATGCCAGAAACGTTTTGTCTGTTCCACACCAGCTTCTCCTAAAGGAGATCCATGTGCCTTATGGCTGCCTTCTTTAGGAGAGCCATGCCCAATGACTGTGTGTGCAATGATTAATACAGGACGCTGCTGAGATTGCTTAACTTTCACAAACGTTTCATGAATGCCTAAGAAATCGTACCCATCGACTTCATAAACATCCCAACCGTAAGACTCAAAACGTTTTTTTACATCTTCTGAGCTGACTTCTCCTAAAAAACCATCTAAGACAATATTGTTATAGTCATAAATCACGACAAGATTGTCTAAACCTAAGGTTCCTGCGAAGCTGCAGACTTCATGGCTAACGCCTTCCATCATACATCCATCACCAGCCAGGCAGTATACTTTACCATTAAAAATTTCGTGCTCAGGACGATTAAAGCGAATTCCAAGCATCTTCATAGATAAAGCCATACCTACAGCATTACCTACTCCTTGGCCTAAAGGTCCTGTAGTTGCTTCAACGCCCTCCGTCTCTCCAAATTCTGGATGACCAGGAGTCCGAGAATGCAACTGACGAAATTGCTGAAGATCCTCTAAAGAGACATCATACCCAGCAAGATGAAGACAGGCGTATAGCAAAGCTGAACCATGCCCTGCAGACAAGACAAAACGATCTCTATCAATCCATAACGGATCTTTTGGGTTGTGTCTTAAAACATAACTGTACAGGTAAGCGGCAAGTTCCGCACAACCTAAAGGTAATCCCGGATGACCAGAACCAGCTTTTTGAATGATCTCTATACTCAATTGTTTAAGAGTTCCTGAGACCTTTTCCAAGATATCTATATCTACTTCTCTGTTCACCATTTATCAGACCTAAAAGCACTTCACAAGAATATAAATAACGAAATTATAGGGCATGCATTACCAAAAAGCAAGACTACTCGCAATATAAGATCCCGCAATATCTTGATGAAGATTTCTTACCTAGGCTCTCACGGGTGTATAGAACATTTTTTATGCATCTAAGACCAAAAAGATTCTTTCTTAGGACAGGATTAGAGACTAAAATACATCTCTCCCCTATAATCACAGGAAGTTCAACGTTTTTGACATTGCAAAGTCATTCCTTATGTTAAGTAATACTCTCCGATCTAATTTTTTAAAATTTTACGCTAACCGTCACCATACTATTGTTTCTTCTTCACCTGTTTTTCCCCATAACGATCCTTCCATTCTCTTTACCAACGCAGGAATGAATCAATTCAAGGATATTTTTTTAAACAAAGAAACCGTGAGCTATTCACGAGCTACAACCTCTCAAAAATGTATCCGCGCTGGAGGCAAGCATAACGACCTCGATAACGTTGGACACACATCTCGACACCTTACTTTCTTCGAGATGTTAGGAAACTTTTCCTTTGGAGATTACTTTAAAGAGCAAGCGATTGCTTTTGCTTGGGAAGTTTCTTTATCTGTTTTCAATTTCGATCCGGATCGTATCTACGCAACAGTACATGAAAAAGATGATGAAGCGTTTGCTCTTTGGGAACGACATTTGCCTTCCGAACGTATTTTCCGTCTAACTGATAAAGATAATTTCTGGAGCATGGCTGAAACAGGCCCTTGTGGATATTGTTCCGAGCTTCTTTTCGATCGTGGTGAGCAATTTGGTAAAGCAGCCTCTCCTCTAGAGGACAGTGAAGGCGAGCGCTTTTTAGAATACTGGAACCTTGTATTTATGGAGTTCAATCGCTCAGCAGAAGGTTCCTTACTTGCCCTGCCTAACAAACATGTGGATACTGGCGCAGGTCTAGAGCGTTTGGTTTCTATTATCTCTGGAACCGATACTGTTTTCGAAGCTGATGTATTACGTTTGCTTATTTCAAAAACAGAAGAATTGTCAGGGAAAAAGTACCATCCAGATGAAGCTTTAGGAGCTGCTTTTAGAGTAATCGCGGACCACGTGCGTTCCTTATCTTTTGCTATAGCTGACGGCTTGATCCCTGGGAATACAGAACGTGGATACGTATTAAGAAAAATTTTGCGACGTTCTGTAAACTATGGAAAACGTCTTGGATTTACTAAACCATTCCTAGCAGAAATCGTCCCTGCTTTGGTTGATGCTATGGGGGAGGCGTATCCTGAATTACGCCTATCCGCGTCCCAAATTCAAGAAGTCATGACCATAGAAGAGGAGAACTATTTCAAATCACTTCACCGTGGTGGGAATTTACTTCAACAGGTTCTTAAATCTTCTTCTTCTTCATCCATCATTTCTGGAGAGGATGCTTTCAAATTAAAAGATACGTATGGATTACCTCTGGATGAAATCGCCTTGTTAGCTAAAGATTATGATTTCTCTGTAGATCTAGACACCTTTTATCAATTAGAGAAAGAAGCTAAAGAGCGCTCCAGGAAAAACATAGCTAAATCTCATAACACTACAGATACAGTATATGATTCACTTTCTTTAGGAGAGAATTCCACATTTGTTGGTTATAATGACCTTTCATGCGACACATTTATTGAAGCAATTATCAAGGATGGTGAACAGGTCCCCTATCTTAAAGAAAAAGAAAAAGGCATTTTAATCTTAAAAGAAACCCCCTTCTATGCAGAAAAAGGTGGTCAGGTTGGTGATTCTGGAGAGATATTCTGTTCTGATGGAACATTTGTAGTTAGTCACACCACCTCTCCGAAAGCAGGGATAGTTATTCATCATGGTGAAGTCTCTCAAGGACAACTCTGTCCTGCACAAGCTGTAACTGCACAAGTACATTGTCTACGTAGAAAAAATATCAGCAACAACCACACGGGCTGTCATCTTTTACATAAAGCTTTAGAAATGACGCTTGGAGATCATATCCGCCAAGCAGGATCTTTTGTTGATGATACAAAGATTCGTTTAGATTTTACGCATCCCAAAGCTATCGCTCCTGAAGACTTAGCTTCTATTGAGCTTTTAGTTAATGAGAAAATCCGCGAAAATCACCGCGTGGAGACTCGAGAAGCTTCTTACTCTGATGTAATGAATTCTAAAGAGATCAAGCAATTTTTTGGTGACAAGTATAGTGATATTGTTCGCGTAGTCTCAGCGGGATTTTCTCATGAGCTCTGTGGGGGTACTCATGCAGAATTTACAGGAGACCTTGGTTGTTTCCGCATCCTTAAAGAGCATGCTGTAGCCACGGGGATCCGTCGTATAGAGGCTGTAACAGGAAAAGAAGCTGAAGTTTTAGCACGTCAAGACACTCAGGATCTCAATGAAATTGCGCTTATTTTACAATCTCCTCGAGATCAAATTCTGAATAAATTACAAAACATTTTAGATGAGAAAAAAGAACAAACGAAACTCATTTCTGATTTAGAGAACAAGCTTATTTATTCTCTATTGGATAAAGTTATTGATCGTTGTCAGCAGGTTGAAGATGTTTCTTATTTCATTCATCATTTACCTGAATCGGAAAGTCATCGCTTACAACAGTACGCCAACTGCCTACATCAAAAAATACCAGCACGTTTAGTTTCTCTATGGACTACTCAGAAAAACGGGAAGTATATCATCTTTTCAAGAATTTCTGACGATCTGGTTAAACAAGGATTACAAGCTAAAGATCTTTTAAAAATATTACTCACACCTTGTGGTGGTCGTTGGGGAGGGAAAGATATATTTGCACAAGGTAGTGCTGATAGTCTCCCAGAAGCAGATATATTAAATAACACTTTATGCCAATGGATTTCGACCCAGTTAATTTAAACCTATCTATTTTACCTGAAATAACTAACACCTCTGTTCCATTACTAATAGAAAATATCCTTCCTGGGGCTCGTAGTTTCTTAGCTGCTAAGTTTTTCTACGAGAGGAAAGAGTCTGTGGTAATGATTACCACGCGCTCTCGTATTGATGATCTCTTTGAAGATCTTTCTTCATTTTTAGGATTCCCTCCTGTGGAGTTTCCTTCATCAGAAATAGACTTATCTCCAAAGCTTGTTAATATCGATGCTGTTGGGAAACGTGATAAGGTTCTTTACGATTTGTATCAGAAAAAAGCCCCTATATTTTGTGTAACAACACTAAAAGCTTTACTAGAGAAAACTCGATCACCAAAAGATACAGCTCACCAACATTTAGATATCCAAGTTGGAGATGTTCTTGATCCTGATATCATGATCGATCTATGTAAAAATTTAGGTTATCGCCATGAAACTCTTGCCAGCGATAAGGGAGAGTTTGCTTATAGAGGAGGGATTATTGATATCTTTCCTCTATCTTCTCCAGAACCTTTCCGGATAGAGTTTTGGGGAGAAAAGATCATCTCAATACGTCCTTTTAATCCATCTGATCAACTCTCAACAGGGAAAGTTTCCAAGCTGTCTATATCCCCAGCCACAAAAAATTCGGGGACAGAAGTTTTATCACACTGCCTATTGGATTATTTTGATACACCCCCAGCATTTCTCTTCGATAATTTAACCTTGTTAGAAGATGATTTCTCGGAGATTTCAGGGACGTTGTCTTCGCTACCTAACCGTTTTCTACCTATCCAAGATTTATGTCGACGTGCTTTTCAATCTCAGACGATTTTCTTTGAAGAGAAAAACTTCCCTAATGTTCGTACAATTAAAAATACCCAAGTAAACATTGAAGTCTTCCACTGCGACATTCAAGCTTCCCGACTTGTTGCTCCTTTTATCTATCCTAACGAAGTTATCGACGAACAAGAAAATCCCCTTCTTGGTTTTCTACAAAAGCTTCAAGAATATATCCCTAACAAAGGACAACCGTTTAACGTAGCCCTCTACAATACAAAAGCAAAATCTTTAAAAGAAGCTCGGGCTCTAATAGAAACGCTAAGCCAGAGCTCTATACATATCTATGAAAAACCTGGGAATCTCTCTTCTAGCTTTGCTCTTGTAAACGAAAGATTTGCTGCTATTTCCCTAGCGGAATTTGCTTCTACAAAAGTATTGCGAAGGCAAAAACAGAGAAATTATTTTTCCGTAACTACTGAAGAAGTATTCGTTCCTATTCCTGGAGAGACAGTTGTTCATTTACACAATGGTATTGGCAAATTTATCGGAATGGAAAAGAAGCCAAACCATTTAAATATTGAAACTGACTATCTAGTTCTTGAATATGCCGACAAAGCACGGCTGTATGTGCCTTCAGACCAAGCCTATCTGATTTCACGTTACGTAGGAGTTTCTGACAAAACTCCTGACCTTCATAATCTAAATGGCTCTAAATGGAAACGATCTCGAGATCTCTCTGAAAAGTCTCTTATATTATATGCTGAGAAACTCCTTCAGCTCGAAGCACAGCGTTCCACGACTCCTTCATTTATTTATCCTCCCCATGGAGAAGAGGTAATTAAATTCGAAGAGAGCTTTCCTTATGAAGAAACTCCAGATCAATTGAAAGCGATTGAGCAAATCTATTCCGATATGATGTCCGATAAGCTCATGGACCGTTTAATTTGCGGTGATGCAGGATTCGGAAAGACGGAAGTCATTATGCGAGCTGCTGTGAAAGCGGTTTGTGATGGTCAGCGACAGGTTATTGTTATGGTCCCCACAACCATTCTAGCAAATCAGCATTACGAAACTTTCACCCAACGTATGGCAGGGTTACCGATAAATATTGCTGTTCTTTCGCGCTTTTCTGAAGGGAAGGCTCTGAAAAAAATCTTTGAGGATACAGCTCAAGGCAATATTGATATTTTAATCGGCACACACAAGTTAATAAATAAAAACTTAGAATTCAAAAATCCTGGTTTATTGATTATTGATGAGGAACAACGTTTTGGTGTTAAAGTTAAAGATTTCCTCAAGGAACGTTACCCTACGATAGACTGTCTCACAGTATCAGCTACACCTATTCCGAGAACATTATACATGTCTTTGTCGGGAGCCAGGGACCTCTCTTTGATTACCATGCCTCCATTAGATAGACTGCCTGTTTCTACTTTTGTTTTAGAACACAATGAAGAAACTCTATCTGCAGCCTTACGGCACGAATTATTGCGAGGTGGTCAAGCATACGTAATTCATAATCGTATTGAGAGCATTTTTAGATTAGGGAATACAATACGGAACTTGGTACCAGAAGCACGTATTGCTGTTGCTCATGGCCAAATGTCTTCAGATGAGTTAGCTTCTATTTTTCAAAAATTTAAGGATCAAGAAACCAATGTCCTTGTAGCAACAGCACTTATAGAAAATGGTATCGATATTCCTAATGCCAATACGATTTTAGTCGACCAAGCAGATAAATTTGGCATGGCTGATCTGTATCAGATGAAAGGTCGTGTAGGAAGATGGAATAGAAAAGCTTACTGTTATTTTTTAGTTTCCCATTTAGATAGATTATCTGGTCCTGCTGCAAAACGTTTACAAGCTTTGAATAAACAAGAATATGGAGGAGGAATGAAGATCGCTCTCCATGATTTAGAAATTCGTGGCGCAGGAAATATTTTAGGAACCGATCAATCCGGGCATATCAGTGCGATTGGATTCAACCTCTACTGTAAGTTATTGAAAAAAACGGTTGCTGCTTTAAAGAACAACTCTTCTCCTTTATTATTCAACGATGATGTAAAAATAGAGTTTCCTTATAAATCCCGCATACCTGATACCTATATAGATTTGGCGTCTCTGCGTATAGAATTTTACCAGAAAATCGGTGGTGCTGAAGATGCCGAACAGTTAGATTTGATAAAAGAAGAGATGCGCGATCGCTTCGGGCCTCTACCCGAAGAGGTCTTATGGTTATTTGCATTAGCTCACGTACGTCTATTTGCTCTACAACACAATATTTCTAGCATTAAAGGTACGGGGAATGCTTTGTATATTCAACAATGTCATGGAAAAACCGAGCAAATAAAGAAAACATTACCCTATTCTTTATCTCCCACCCCAGAACTCCTGGTAGCTGAAGTGTTAGAATCTATAGAGAAAGCATTTCCTCTAAAAACCCCTCGTTAAGGAGGCTCAATGTCGAAATTTTACGACGTGATAAAACCCCAAGCCTCACGTCCACCTGTATGGTTTTTACGGCAAGTAGGCAGATACATGCCTCAATATAGAGAACTCAAAGGTTCTCAAACATTGAAAGCTTTTTTTCACAATACAGATGCTATTACAGAAGCCACCCTTTTAGGGCCAAGCCTACTAAAAGTAGATGCTGCCATTCTCTTCGCGGATATTCTTTCGCTATTAGATGGCTTCAATATCTCTTATGATTTTGCTCCAGGCCCGCAAATCTCTTTTTCTCCTGAAGAAGAACTCGTTTTTACAAAAGACCCTCAAGACACGTTTTCCTACCTTCTTGAAGCCATCAAGAATCTCGTCAAACGTTTATCAGTTCCTCTCATTGCATTTGCTGCGTCTCCCTTCACCATGGCGTGTTACCTTTTAGACGGCGGAGCTTCTAAAGATTTTCCAAGAACTATGGCGTTCTTGTATCAGCACCCCAAGAGGTTCGATGCGCTGCTTAAGCAATTAGCGGAAGGTACGGTCATTTATCTTAAAGAACAAATCCACGCAGGAGCTTCAGCTATTCAGTTATTTGAATCTTCTAGCTTACGTTTACCCTCAGCCTTATTTTCTCGTTATGTGACACTACCAAATACCCAACTCATCGCTCAGTTAAAAAATCATGTTTCCTCTCCAATAAGTTTATTTTGCCGTTGTTTTGATGAAAACTTTATAGATCTCTATTCTACGGGAGCGGATACTCTACATCCTGACTACCATGTCAACCTTAGTAAGATCTATACATCAGTTACAGATCCAGGATCTTTACAAGGAAATATTGATCCCGCCTTATTTCTACTTCCTCAAGATCAGTTTCTAAACCACCTTGAAAAGTACCTCTCTGTTTTAAAACATCAACCTAAGTACATTTTCAATTCAGGGCATGGTATTCTTCCTGAAACTCCTTTAGAAAACGTTCAAGCTGCGGTATTATGTTTAACGTCAATTTCAACTTCTTAGAAGGTCTTCACCAACCTGCACCGAGATACACAAGCTATCCAACAGCTCTCGAATGGGAGGAATCTGATGCAGATCCTGCCTACCTTGCTTTTAAGTATCTTCAAAAAGATAACAGCCCTTTATCCCTGTACTTTCATATTCCCTTTTGCCAGTCGATGTGTCTGTATTGTGGATGTTCTGTAGTAATCAACCGTCGCGAAGATATTGTAGAAAAGTATATTGATACGCTGATTAAGGAAATGGAGTATGTCCATACGCTCTTAGGAGGAAGACGGAAAACTTCACGGATCCATTTCGGAGGAGGCACTCCAAGCAGGTTATCCAGAAAACTCTTTGAAACACTTTTTTCTCATATCCATCGTTTATTTGATCTTTCCGAAGCTGAGGAAATTGCTATTGAATTTGATCCCCGTTCTTTGAGGGACGATGATAAAAAAGCAGAATTTATCCAGTCTCTAGGATTTAATCGTGTGAGCTTAGGAGTCCAAGATACCCAAGCTGCTGTTCAAGAAGCTGTACGGCGTCGTCAAAGTCATGAAGAGTCACTTTATGCTTATGAAAAATTCCGTGAGTTAGGTTTTGAAAGCATAAATATAGATCTAATTTACGGTCTTCCAAAACAAACTAAGTTAACATTTACTCAAACGATTGCTGATATTTTACACATGCGGCCTGACCGCTTAGCGTTATTTTCATTTGCTTCTGTTCCATGGATAAAACCTCATCAAAAAGCTATGAAAGAAAGCGATATGCCCTCTATGGAGGAAAAATTCGCCATATATTCTTATGCTCGACATACGTTAACGAAAGCAGGTTACCAAGCCATTGGATTAGATCATTTTTCTCTACCTGAAGACCCATTAAGCATAGCGTTTAAAAACAAAACTTTGATTCGGAATTTTCAAGGCTACTCTTTACCTCCTGAAGAGGATCTTATCGGGTTGGGAATGTCATCAACAAGCTTTATCCGTGGTATATATTTACAAAATGCCAAAACTCTAGAATCTTACCATGAGAAAATCCTTTCAGGCTCTCTAGCTACAGTGAAAAGTAAAATTCTTTCAGAAGATGATAAAATAAGAAAATGGGTAATTCATAAACTCATGTGTACTTTTGTAGTATCAAAAGAAGAATTCACCCAGCTTTTCGGTTATTGTTTTGATGAGTATTTTTCCGAAAGTCAAGAACGGATAAGTAGCATGGTAACTACAGGATTAATTCAAAACAGTTCATCTCTTCTTACCGTAACACCATTAGGAGAGCTGTTTGTACGTGTAATTGCTACAGCATTTGATGCATATTTCTTAAAAACTGTTTCTTCAAATCCTAGGTTTTCAAGATCCATATGAAAAAAGCCATTATCATAGGCGCAGGAATTTCAGGGTTATCCACAGCGTGGTGGTTACATAGGAAATTCCCCAATAGCGAACTTGTAATTATAGATAAGGCAGATCGACCTGGTGGGCTTATCTACTCAGATTACCAAAAGAATTTTGCCTTGGATCTCGGGCCTAAAGGTTTTCTAGTACGTGGTGAGGGACAGTATACCCTCGGATTAATTCGTGATTTACAACTGGAAGAGGCTCTCATTGTTAGTGATAAAACCGCGAAAAAACGTTTTATACGTTACAAAGGGAAAACACGAAAAGTCTCCCCATGGACATTAATAAAAGAAGGTTTGCCTTTCGCTATCATCAAAGATCTCTTTGCCTCCCGCTATACAAAAGATAGCTCTGTATATGATTTCCTAAGTCGCCATAGCACAATAAATCTTATTCACAATGTATTAAATCCTGTTGTTACCGCAATTCGTGCAGGACACAGTCATCTACTTTCTGCTCATATGGCCTTCCCTTCCCTTTCTCAACGCGAAGCAAAAACAGGATCCATTTTACGCAGCTTCTTAAAAGAACCTTCGAAGAAAAAAACATCCGGAGCTCCTTATCTAGCTTCGCTACGTCCCAATCTAGGCATCCTCATTGATACTTTAGTAAAAAAACTACCCGCAACGTGGAAGTTTTCTTCTCCTGTTACAAAGATCGAGTGTTTCCCATCCCAGGTTGTCGTATCCACTACACAAGAAACATTCTCAGGAGATCTAGCAATATATACGGGGGCCACGTCTCTACTTCCTTCTCTTATTAATATTCCAGGACTGCAACAGCTTGCGAATAAAACTCTTCATTGGGATCTCTCGTGTGCAACATTGGGGTGGAATAGGGATATGCCTTCTATCCCTAAAGGTTATGGTATGCTGTTCTCTGACGAACCACCGTTATTAGGTATTGTCTATAACTCACGAGTCTTCCCTAACCAGATGCCTGGGAAAACAGTTCTATCATTACTATTAGAAAACCGCTGGCATCAAGAAGAAGCTTTCGCTTTTTCTTTAGCAGCGATTTCTGAGTATTTAGGGATTTCTACAAAACCCGATGTATTTTCATTATTTTCCCCAGAAGAAGGTCTACCTCAACACGGCGTAGGGTTTTTAGAAATGAAAAATCAGATACTCCCTGTACTTCCTCATAATCTAAAAATTGTCGGGCAAAACTTCTCTGGTCCAGGATTAAACAGATGTGTAGCCTCAGCCTATCAGACTGTTGCTGCTATCTAAGGGAAGGAAACGCTCACAAAGAGAAAGTGTTGTGGTGATCATCTCTCTGAAATATTCTCTTCTTGAAGACATTTCGAGTAATCTCTTTTCGACATGATCTAGGAGATGTTGAGTTAGCTTATCTCTTTCATTAAGTTTTTCATAAGCACATGCTAGTCCTGACACCCAACGCATTTCCATGGCTACACGATGATTAATGTCTTCAATAAGGACTACCTGAGGATGATTAGGCGTTTCCCAATCCCCTTTGACTTCTTCAAAAACCTTGACAGCGCGAGCAGCATCCCCCAAGGAAAGATAAGCATCAGCAAGGTCTAATTTCACGGTATAGTATACGTAGACCCAAGCCTTCGCATTTTCCCCACATAAAGTGATCTCTGAAAATTCATCTAAAGCTTTTATAAACCAGCCGATTTTTCTTATCATTTCTGTTTCTGCATGACCTTGGAAATAGTATACCAAAGATAATAATGAGGATTGGGGGAATAGTTCTTGAAAGTGCGATAAATGTAATAAAGCACTCTCTTTCCCTGAGAGATAGTCGTCTATATCATAAGCAAGAAGATATAAGCGATCTCCATACAAACGCAGATCAAGATGATGACAATAAAGATCCAAAAGCTTTTGATTCGACTGCCTACGTGTTAATGCCCAAACTAACCTAACCGTTGACTGCAATGCAGAACGCTCTTGTGAAAAGATATTTGTTAGAGCTGAACTTGCTTGAGGATCACGATAATATAAAGCAGCAAAACAACATTTTGCGATATCCTCGAATGAGGATGAGCAAGATAGCCGTGTTGTATAACTTGCCTCTTTAAATAATTCTCCACGCCGAAAAGCTAACCATAAAGTTAGCACCCGACTATATTCAGGATTCTGTGATTGCTCTAAAGTTTTTTGTAGATACTGTTGTTCTGTTATCTCTATTTGGTGATCAATAAGGGTAAGTATAGGACTCGCATTACGCCTTCTATGACGATGGATCATATCATAGATAAAATAGTGATAGAGCTCCTCAAGAGCTACTTCACTACTACCTAACAACTCACATAACTTCACAACAGGAGATACAAAACTAGGATCTTTCTTTAGAAATAACGCGTCTATAGATTTTAAAATTTTACGATGTAGAAATGAGACATGAGATTTAGAGTTCCACTCTTCGCACAAATCTATCTTTTTCTGAAGAGCGTAGGAAAGAAATAGTCCTAAACCAGCCTCTTTGCGACTCCAACTTTTATAAGCTCGGAGAAAGAAATCTTCGGCATCACTGTACTTCTGTTCATAACAAGAAATACATCCTAGATACTCATACACCCGAGGTAATGTGACTCCCAACCTAGAAGCATGATCCAAAATTGACACAAAAATCTCTCGAGATTTCGTGAAATCCTGTTTCTCAAAACTATAGCAACCTAAGAAAAAACTATATTCTGGGAAATACGTATGTTCAGGGACAAATACAGATTCTCCGGCAAGCAGTAAGCGCTGCATGGCGGAGAGGTTCTTCTGCTGATGGTAGATTTCCAATAACGAAAAGTAACCGTAATAAAGTAATGTCGATTGTAAATAATTTCCTTGATCTATCAGAACCTCTAATTCACAAATGCCTTTTTTCTGATTCCAAGGAAGGGTATACAAGGCATGCGCAAGGAGAAGTACATCAACCTCATGAGCACGTTGTACCTCGCCGCGTGATATTCTCAATACTAAGTTGTCAATAGATTGAGCATAGTCTTTTTCAGCTTGACAGTAAGGGAATAGTAAAGCTTCACAAGAATCTCCAACTTCTCGTGATTTCTTAATTTTCAATCCTAAAACAATCTTTTTTAAGAAATTTTTTTCTATATCAATGACCTCGGGATGAGGACTACAGGTTCCCTTTGCAATAGCTTGAGAAAGCTTCTCGCATAATGCTAAAGCTTCGTCGTAATTTCCTCGTTCTTGCATTACAAGAATCTCTTGCTTGCGATCCTCATAACTACTATGTAAAGTCATGCTATACAGTTCGAGTAAGAGATGGTCTTCTAATGTGTCTCTTCCCCTCTCTATACTATGAAATTGCGTTATCAAATCCCTTAAAGAAACCCCATCAGGATTTAATTTCTGCCAAGCAAGACGTATTTCCGACCTAATGTGAGAAGGCATTGTCACTACGGACAATAACTTTCTGATGATCTCTTTACTGGTGGCTCTATCTTCTTGTTTGATTCTGACCTGTACATACTGACGCGTTAACGCCGCTATAGTTTCCCAATCTCTAGGAGACAATGCTGTTTTTTCAAAAATAATACGCTCTACAAATGCTGAGAAAACTTCATCACAACCATTTCCAGACTTCAATGCTGTATACACGTCTGCACAGTAATGACCAAAAGGCAATTGCTGAGTTGGAGCAGCCCAAACACTCCCTACACTCACAATTAAAAAAAACTGAAAAATGCGTAGTAACGGATGGTGATATACTTTCATGATAGATATCTCTCTACCATAGTACTGGCAGGAATTAGAAAAAATCACAATAGTTCAAAAAAAACAAACTATAGGTGAACCAAAAGTATAGTAGAAGACTCTATTACTAAAAAAGAATGTTCTGTTTGGAGTTTTTTATAAATTAAATGTCTACAGAACCTCTAAACTACCTACAAAACACAAAAAGAAAACGCGCACATGAAAATGTACAAGCTCTTCTTTAAAAAAAAGATATTAAGCTGATGCCAACTAACCTACTGATAAACAAAGAAGTATGAAAAATTAAAAACTAGTAGTGATTCTCTGTTTTTCTTTTCTCTAAAAAAATTGTTGCATGAATTTGAACAAACAAACTAATTACAAATTAAAACAAGTAAAAATAGTTTAAAACAACAACTAGAGGACGCTTTTCATGGCGCTAAAAGATACGGCAAAAAAAATGAGAGATCTGTTGGAAAGTATCCAACGTGACTTAGACAAGGCCGAAAGAGGAAATAAAGCAGCAGCTCAACGAGTACGTACGGACTCTATCAAGCTAGAAAAAGTTGCTAAAGTATATAGAAAAGAATCAATCAAAGCTGAAAAGTCTGGCTTGATGACTCGCAAGCCTGCGACAAAAGCGAAAAAGGCTGCTGCCACTAAAAAAGCAGCATCTAAGCCTAAAGCAAAAGCTAAGCCAAAAGTACAAGCTAAAGCTGCCCCTAAAGCTAAAGCCCCTGCAAAAAAGATTCCAGCTAAAGCAAAAGCTAAAAAAAGCTCTAAATCTCGCTCCCTAAGAAAATAGTTTTTTCCTTGTCTTGGTTTTTAGAGGGTAATTATATTTTATAACTTGCCCTCATTTTCTTTTTCTCTTAATTTCAAAAGATTATCCCTAGAAACGCTTCGTTATGATAAAATTCTGCAGTAATTTTTAACTGCTGAGTGGACGCAGAGTAATTCTATCTCGCAGGCACGTGAATTTTTCACATAAAATTCGATTCTAAAATTAGAGCCCTTACAAATAGACCATGCTTACAGTCGCCAATTGTAAACACTTTGGCATTTGCGGCGGGTGTTCCTCGCCTCACTCTGCCTACTCCGATTCTTTAAAAGCTAAAGAACGTATCTTACACGAGCTCTTTGCTCCTATTTTCCCTGCTTCAGATATTCTACCTATCATTCCATGCCATCCTCTTTTGCGGGGAAGAAATAAAATGGAATTTTCTTTTTTCCAAACTAAAGAGGGTGAGAAAAGTCTAGGATTCATTACGCCTACAAAACCGAAACAAGGCATTCCCATTACAGAATGTCTTATGATTCATGAACATGCAATGGATATTCTAGAGATCACACGCACATGGTGGAAACATCATCCTGAGATTACAGCTTACTATCCTCCCTTCAATAAAGGCTCTCTGTGCACCTTAACTGTACGCATTGGCAGCCCTGAACACACGCTCATGGTCATTCTCACAACATCTGCAAGAGAAGAATATGCCGTCGATAAAAAGATTATTGAAGAATGGAAAAATATGCTGATACATTCCGATCTTCCCATTGTTTCTATTGTATGGGAAGAACGCGTCAGCGCGAAAAGCGTTCCTACCTACTTCCGCTCTAACCTACTTTACGGAGAAGCATTTATTAAACAAAAGTTAAGCTTACCTAAAGATGGAAATTCCGCGGTATTTCATGTGCGGCCGAGAAGCTTCTTTCAACCACAAACTCTCCAGGGAGCAAAAATCATAGAAATTGCCAAAGAGTTTATGGATCCACAAGGATCCGAAACACTCTTAGATCTCTATTGTGGTGCGGGAACTATAGGGATTATGCTTTCTAAATATGTAAAAAAAGTTATAGGAGTAGAAATTGTCCCTGACGCTGTAGACTCCGCAAAAGAAAATATCTTAATAAATAAAAAAGAAAGTCTCATTGAAGTACATCTAGAAGATGTAAAAACTTTCTGTAAACGGCATCAAGATCATCCTGCTCCTGACGTTGCTATCATTGATCCTCCACGCTGTGGTATGCAAAACAAAGTACTGAAATACTTAATCAGAATCTCTCCTAAAAAAATCATTTATATCTCATGTAACCCAAAAATACAGTTTGAGGAGTGTTGTAGCTTAATTTCTGCAGGTTACCGTATAAAGAAAGTACAGCCTTTAGATCAATTTCCTCATTCTCCGCATTTAGAAAATATTATTTTATTAGAAAGAGAAGGCAACCTCTAGGAAAAGCATTGAACGCACGCTTCCTGTTGTGTTAACCTTTCCTTGAAATAACCGAAGTAAAGGTGGTTTAATGTTATCTCGTTTATTCACGTGTTTTTTATTTCTTTTGAGCTCATCCTCTCTCTTAGCAGATGAAGACGGCTCTCAAGTAAAAAGTACTTTTGCTCAACCCGCTGTAATGCTTGGCATTGCTATTTTGTTCTTTTACTTCATTTTATGGCGCCCAGAACAAAAACGCAGAAAAGCGATGGAAAAACGCAAAAATGAACTTGCAAAAGGCGACAAAGTTACTGCCATGGGGATTTTAGGAACTATTGATGAAATCCGAGAACACACCGTAATTTTGAGTATCACCTCTGGAAAAATCGAGATACTGAAAGCAGCTATTTCTGAAATTCTGAAGCCAGATGGGACTAAAGCATAAGCTTTAAGATATAGACATTTACTGGATACGATATTAGAGAAATCTACATTGATTTTTTATAAGCCAAGTTATAACTTGACACCATAAGCTATTCACGAAGTCGAGGATTTTTAGGATCATGACTTGGCTTTCAGGCCTATATTTTATCAGCATTGCTAGTGTAGTATTTTGTGTTATAGGTTTGATACTTTCTGGAATCATTCTTATTGCTCGTAAATTTCTAGTTAAAATTCATCCTTGCAAGCTAAAAATTAATGATGACGACTCCCTTACAAAAACTGTAGATAGCGGCCGTACCTTATTATCTTCTCTGTTAGATTCGGGTATTCCGATTCCTTCTCCATGTGGAGGTAAGGCCACTTGTAAACAATGTAAGGTAAAAATTGTTAAAAACGCCGACCAGCCACTAGAAACAGACCGCGCAACTTTTTCCAAACAACAGCTAGAACAAGGCTGGCGTCTTTCCTGCCAAACCAAAGTCCAACACGACATGTGTTTGGAAATCGAGGAACGTTATTTACATGCTTCTTCTTGGGAAGGTACGGTCGTTTCTAACGATAACGTAGCAACCTTTATAAAAGAGCTTGTTGTTTCTATTGATCCTGCACATCCTATTCCCTTTAAACCTGGGGGCTATCTACAAATTCGTGTTCCTGCATATAAAACGAATACTTCCGCTTGGAAGCAAACTATGGCTCCCGAATATCATAGTGATTGGGAACGTTTTAATTTATTTGGCCGGATTATAGATAACAGCCTTTTAGAGCCAGATTCTGCTAATAAAGCATATTCTCTAGCATCCTATCCTGCAGAACTGCCGATTATTAAATTCAATGTCCGTATTGCGACACCTCCTTTTATTAACAATGCGCCTAATCCAGGTATCCCCTGGGGAGTATGCTCATCCTATATCTTCTCGCTACAACCTGGGGACAAGATTACTGTATCTGGTCCTTATGGCGAATCCTTCATGAAAGAAAACAACCGCCCGTTAATTTTCCTAATAGGTGGCGCGGGATCTTCATTTGGTAGAAGTCATATTTTAGATCTTTTGTTGGATAAACATTCTACAAGAGAGATCACTCTGTGGTACGGAGCTCGCTCTCTAAAAGAAAATATCTATCAAGAAGAATATGAAAAATTAGATAAGGATTTTCCTAACTTCCATTACCATTTAGTGTTATCGGAGCCTCTTCCTGAAGATATTGCAGCAGGTTGGGATAAGGATGATCCTGAGAAAACGAATTTCTTATTCCAAGCTTTTGAGCTTGGTCAACTCAGCAAACTTAGCAATCCTGAAGATTATCTATACTATGTATGTGGTCCACCACTACACAACAGTAGTATCCTGAAATTACTCGAAAATTATGGAGTTGAAAGATCTTCCATAATTCTTGATGATTTTGGTAGCTAGTTACTTAGTATATGTTTTCTCGCTATAGATATTCTCAAGATTTTATCGATCACGAGTTCTCAGCATTCGGACTAATGATGCAATATATATTATCATAGCGAGAAAGCTAAACACCATATGCGTAGCTTGGCTAATTGCATACGCTCGGCCATTAATAAATCCTCCCCAAAAATTCGTCTGATCATTTGGAATAATGGCTATCGTTGTATTGGCTGTTGCATTATACCGACAAGATTCACTAATTTCTAAACCTCCAAAAGTGGCCATCCCTCCTACAAGGGCAAAGAAAACACCAAATACTGCTGTATTTACAACACTAGTCATCCTATAGTAACTATTAATATTCTCACGCCCTATCCTTGTTACTCTACTAGATAAGTGCCGATGATCTTCCGTAATACTTCCAAACCATCTTAAGCATCGTCTGCATAATGCATCTCGAAGTTCAGGAAGAGCATACTCTAACACATCTCTACCCAGTAATGTCCATCCAAAGAGAGTAATGACACCATATAAAGCTGCTGTGCACTCTGTAATCGTAGTGCGCGATGCCATACGGATATTATTTAGCAAATCAAATAGGTTCACAGCAGGAGAAAAAGTGTGGTAGCACAGAAGTAAAATACGCACATTACGATATCTTTCTCTTCTAGAGCGAGGGCTAGTTAGCATTAAAAAGCAGCTACACACTCCATCAATACCAAAAAACACTATACTGAAGGCTAATAAAGAGGCGTTTACATTTGTATCAATAAGAGGAAAAATCCAAAAAATAGATACTGCATCTGAAATTCTAAGGATATTAATAACAGCTTCTCCAAGTCGATCTAAACAACTTTCTGGAGGCAACACACTCTCTTCAACTTGGATAACGGTTTCAGCCATACCAAGTAGAGTTTGTATTCTAGAGAATACATTAGGGCTTGCAGTACGTGATACAGTCACCCCTTGGATATTATGTCCAACTATTCCAATATTTCTCTCTTGATCACTTGGATTTGAATCACCTAACGGTGATGTTTCTGTAATCTCAACTATATTCCCTTCTACTAAGTTTTGAGAAACAGCACTCACTCCTGCTATTTGCATAAATGTAGCCACAATAGCATTATTAAAGGCAGGATCAGTAAAATGGATCCAAGTAATTCCTAAACTTCCTGAAGAATAAGGCAGTGTTACGACTCTAGATCGTAGAAATCCTCTGTAGTCTAAGCACGAAAATACATCTCCCCAAACACGATAATAAAAAGATCTAGTATGTTCTACGTAGTCTGAAGGACAAATGCCAACTAAAACAATATTGTCCGCATGTCTTGTATTTCGAATTGCCTCTTGAACATATCTAGCACTATTTCCAAAAAAATAATGAATAAAAGTGCTCCCTGGAGGATGAGAAGCAAAAAAGCCATCCCAAACGTCTAGAATAGCTTCACAAATAGGAGTCATTCCTTGTTGAGATCTTCTAAAGAAAAATGAAGATCCGATCCCTTCTCTATTATAGATACCTATAACCTCTCTTCCACCCAACAACTGGCTAAGATGTATAGTTTCATTTTGGGCTCTATAGTATCCTGACTGGCTGCCGTTGGTATACCCCACTCCAACTAAAGGTGTGGAGACTGGCGTGGATTCACCACTTTCACATATCGTTTGAAAAATAGGAACAGGATGCCTATTTCTGGATCGTTCGTTATTGTTCCCATGAATAAATAAGTAAACACTATCTTCTTGAGTACCTTCTGATACTGAAGGACTGCCTTCTAAAGATCCCACAAGAGGTAAGGTATTCGTTGCGGGGGGGGGGGGGGTACCTATAGTATGTTGTGAGATTCCCAAGATACATGTTTGAGACTCATTCGATTCTTGATTTTCTTCAGAATAACCAGATCTTGGTGCAAAATAACCAGAATAAACAGAATGTATAGGGGTAAACACGATATTAATAGCATGTTTTCAGACGTTTAGTTCATTAAGGCGGGGAAACCTTTGAAATCCAACAAACAATTAGTCAAATAAAAATAAACAAAATCTTACAAACATCTCTAAAACAAAGTAGAGAATATAATTTATTTGAGGTCCGTTAAATAAAAGAAAGAATAATAATCTTTAGGAACTAGTTCCTTACGAGAAACTAAAAATACCCTGTAACGGGGTATCTCAATACATTTACCTAAATAGATTAGATCTTCTTGGAAGAGCGTTTGTATTTATACACTTTTGACACACATGTTATTCAATAACCTCAGAAAAGTGAAATTGATTATTTCACCAGAAATCAGTCAGACAAGGAAACATTATTTTTCAATCAAAGCATTTAAATAAAAAAAAAGGAGAATATTTCTATTCTCCTTATAAAAACTCAGTTTACGAGTCAAAAAATAACTGAAAGCTTGGCGACGACCTACTCTCCCATACTCTTGTGTATAGTACCATCGGCGATAAAAGGCTTAACTTCTGAGTTCGGAATGGTATCAGGTGTGTCCCTTTTTCCATTATCACCAAGCAAATTCTTGTAACGTAACATTCACGTATACTAATAGACGCTTAAGAGAGTCTTTAGTATCAACTTACATTGATCGATTTATTTCAACAAAAAAGCCTATTGAGCTTTTTATATGATAAAAACCAAGTCAATGGACTTATTAGTATTGGTTAGCTAAACACATTACTGTGCGTACACACCCAACCTATCAACCACATAGTCTATATGGAGTCTCATAGGGATACCTTATCTTAAGGGAGGCTTGGCATTTAGATGCTTTCAATGCTTATCCTTTCCGAACGTAGCTACTCGGCTATGCTTTTGGCAAAACAACCGACACACCATTGGTTCGTCCATTCCGGTCCTCTCGTACTAGGAACAGCTCCTTTCAAGTATCCTGCGCCCACAAAGGATAGAGACCAAACTGTCTCACGACGTTTTGAACCCAGCTCGCGTACCGCTTTAATTGGCGAACAGCCAAACCCTTGGGACCTTCTCCAGCCCCAGGATGCGATGAGCCGACATCGAGGTGCCAAACCGCCACGTCGATATGAACTCTTGGTGGCGATCAGCCTGTTATCCCCGGAGTACCTTTTATCCGTTAAGCGACGGCGATTCCACTTTCCACCGCCGGATCACTAAGCCCGACTTTCGTCTCTGCTTGACTTGTAGGTCTTGCAGTCAACCTATTTTATACCTTTACGCTCTACTCGTGATTGCCAACCACGATGAAATAAGCTTTGGGCTCCTCCGTTACTTTTTAGGAGGATACCGCCCCAGTAAAACTGCCCGTCTGGCAATGTCCATATTCCAGATTCATGGAATTATGTTAGATTCCCAACTTGTTAAGACCAGTATTTCAACGATGACTCCCACTCTCCTGACGAAGAGTGTTCTCAGTCTCCTGGCTATGCTACACATAACAAATCAAGAATCAATACCAAAGTACAGTAAAGGTTCACGGGGTCTTTTCGTCCTTTTGCGGGTAAACAGCATCTTCACTGCTACTACAATTTCACCGAGTCTTTCGTTGAGACAGTGCCCAGATCGTTACACCATTCGTGCAGGTCGGAACTTACCCGACAAGGAATTTCGCTACCTTAGCACCGTTATAGTTACGGCGGCCATTCACCAGGGCTTGGGTTCAATGCTTTGCCTTGCGGCTGACATATCCCTTTAACCTTTTGGCATTGGGCAGGCGTCACACCATATACTTCCCCTTAGAGGTTTGCATAGTGCTGTGTTTTTGTTAAACAGTCGCCTGGGCCATTTCTCTGCGGCCCCCCGGAGCTCATGCCGTAAAGGCAATCACCCTAAGAGGCTCCCCTTCTTCCGAAGTTACGGGGATAATTTGCCGAGTTCCTTAACGAAAGTTATCTCGCGCGCCTTAGAATACTCATCTCGCACACCTGTGTCGGTTTAGGTACGGTCACCATCAACAGCTAGAAATTATTTCTTGAAAGCCTTGCGCCACACTATCAGTTCCTCCGAAGATTTCCCTTAACCACAACCTAACCTTATGTTAGCGGATTTGCCTACTAACCGGTCTCATTGTGATACGGACATTTCCAATCGTCCGCGTGCTTAACGTACTCCGTCATTCCATTGCTAAAGTTTTAGGTGGTACAGGAATATTTAACCTGTTGCTCCATCGTCTACGCATTTGTGCCTCGACTTAGGGGCCGACTAACCCAGGGAAGACGAGCTTGACCCTGGAAACCTTGTGCTTACGGCGAGGAAGATTTTCACTTCCTTTATCGTTACTTATGCCATGGATCTTCACTAGTATCCGCTCCAGCACTCCTTACGGTATACCTTCACTGCTGAATACTACGCTCTCCTACCGCGTATATATAAATATACACCCGCGATTTCGGTTTTATGCTTGAGCCCCGATTATTATTGGCGCAATGATTCTCGATTGGTGAGCTGTTACGCACTCTTTAAATGATTGCTGCCTCTAAGCCAACATTCCAACTGTCTTAGAATCATCACTTCCTTACTCACTTAGCATAAAATTTGGGACCTTAATCGGCGGTCTGGGCTGTTCCCCTCTCGACAACGAAGCTTAGCCCCCGCTGTCTATCTCCCGGACTCGCTTTTGGTATTCGGAGTTTGATTTCCGTTGGTAAGCCGGTAGGCCCCCGCTAGAATTCAGTGCTCTACCCCCAAAAGCTTAATATCCGAGGCTAACCCTAAAGTTATTTCGGAGAGAACAAGATATCTCCAAGTTTGATTGGCCTTTCACCCCTATTCACAACTCATCCAAACATTTTTCAACATGTACTGGTTCGGTCCTCCACAAGGTCTTACCCATGCTTCAACCTGGTCATAAATAGCTCACTTGGTTTCGTGTCTAAATCAAACGACTAAACGCTCTTTTAAAACTCGCTTTCGCTTCGGCTCCGGAATGTAAATCCCTTAACCTCGCCGTTTAACTTAACTCCCTGGCTCATCATGCAAAAGGCACGCCGTCAACCATGACTTCCTAAGAAGTTATAGGTCTTCGACCGCTTATAAGCTACTGGTTTCAGGTTCTATTTCACTCCCTTAACAAGGGTTCTTTTCACCTTTCCTTCACAGTACTGGTTCACTATAGGTCATTGACTAGTATTTAGACTTGGAGAGTGGTCTCCCCAGATTCAGACTAGGTTTCACGTGTCTAGCCCTACTCAGGTATCGAATAGAGTCTCTTGTTTTTTCGTCTACGGGACTATCACCCTGTATCGTTCTACTTTCCAGAAGTATTCAACTAAAACTTAAGATCCCATGTTATCGACCCTACAACCCCACATTAAAAATGTGGTTTGGTCTTCTCCCCTTTCGCTCGCCGCTACTTAGGGAATCTCTTTGATTTATTTTCCTCTGCTTACTAAGATGTTTCAGTTCAGCAGGTGTCGCCTTATACGCCTATGTATTCAACGTATAATGGTAGATGATTAATCTACCGGGTTGCCCCATTCGGAGACCTCCGGGTCATAGCTTTATACCAGCTCGCCGAAGATTACTGCAGGTAAACGCATCCTTCATCGCCTGTCAATGCCAAGGCATCCACCAATAGCTCTTAATAACTTGGTCTGTAAATTATTGATCCATGCAAGTTAACATCACCTAAAGACATATATTCTTAAACGTCTATTATTATATGTGAATTTACTTGTTACCATATTATTTACATAACATACTTGATCGTAAACTAAATGTTTTGGAAACAACGCTTAACAATGCAAAAGAAATAGAATACAAGATTAAAAAAACGCTTGCCCAACCTAGTCAAACCGTCCTAAGACAGTTATCCTTATCCTTAAAAGGAGGTGATCCAGCCCCACCTTCCGGTAGGGCTACCTTGTTACGACTTCATCCCAGTCATCAGCCTCACCTTGGGCGCCTCTCTCCTTTGCAGGTTGAGTCAACGACTTAAGGCAAAACCAACTCCCATGATGTGACGGGCGGTGTGTACAAGGCCCGGGAACGTATTCACGGCGTTATAGCTGACACGCCATTACTAGCAATTCCGACTTCATGTAGTCGAGTTGCAGACTACAATCCGAACTGGGGCCAGCTTTGAGGATTTGCTCCATCTCACGATATTGCTACCTTCTGTACTGGCCATTGTAGCACGTGTGTAGCCCTGGGCATAAGGGCCATGCTGACTTGACGTCATCCTCGCCTTCCTCCTGGTTAACCCAGGCAGTCTCGTTAGAGTTCCCACCCTAAGTGTTGGCAACTAACGATAAGGGTTGCGCTCGTTGCGGGACTTAACCCAACACCTCACGGCACGAGCTGACGACAGCCATGCAGCACCTGTGTATCTGTCCTTGCGGAAAACGACATTTCTGCCGCGGTCAAATACATGTCAAGCCCAGGTAAGGTTCTTCGCGTTGCATCGAATTAAACCACATGCTCCACTGCTTGTGCGGGCCCCCGTCAATTCTTTTGAGTTTCACCCTTGCGAGTGTACTCCTCAGGCGGCATACTTAACGCGTTAGCTACGACACGGATAGGGTTGAGACTATCCACATCAAGTATGCATCGTTTACGGCAAGGACTACCAGGGTATCTAATCCTGTTTGCTCCCCTTGCTTTCGCGCCTTAGCGTCAGGTGTAAATTAGAAAAGCGCCTTCGCCACTGGTGTTCTTCCACATATCTACGCATTTCACCGCTACACGTGGAATTCCCTTTTCTCCATCTACCCTCTAGAAAGATAGTATTAGATGCTGGCTTGGGGTTGAGCCCCAAGATTTAACATCTAACTTTCCTTTCCGCCTACACGCCCTTTACGCCCAATAAATCCGATTAACGCTAGCACCCTCCGTATTACCGCAGCTGCTGGCACGGAGTTAGCCGGTGCTTCTTTACCTGGTACGCTCAAATCGATTGGATATTAGCCAATCTCTCTTATTCCCAAGCGAAAGTGCTTTACAACCCTAGAGCCTTCATCACACACGCGGCGTCGCTTCGTCAGACTTTCGTCCATTGCGAAAGATTCTCGACTGCAGCCTTCCGTAGAAGTCTGGGCAGTGTCTCAGTCCCAGTGTTGGCGGTCAATCTCTCAATCCGCCTAGACGTCAAAGCCTTGGTAGGCCATTACCCCACCAACAAGCTGATATCCCATAGACTCTCCCTCAACCGAAAGGTCCGAAGATCCCCTTCTTTAATATGTTTTAGATGCCTAAACATACCACATTCGGTATTAGCGGTCGTTTCCAACCGTTATTCCCAAGTTGAGGACAGATTATCTATGTATTACTAACCCTTCCGCCACTAAATAACAACCGAAGTCATTATTCCGTTCGACTTGCATGCCTCATCCACGCCGCCAGCGTTCAATCTGAACCAAGATCAAATTCTCAGAAAAAATAAATTTAAAAATTAACGGATTTTTAAAATCCGAACAAGCATTTTTTTACTGGCTTGCATTCTATCTCATTTGCATTGTTAAGAAGAGAAGTTCGACGATGTCGATCTCTCATTTTGCACGCCCACATCGAAGTGTGAACTCTTTCCTCTTTCGCTTATCGCGGTGAAGAAGAAATCAATATCTTATATAAACGGCATTTATTTATGCAACATATTTTGGTGTTCTTTTTTTCTCACCGCGATTTTTCTTAATTGAATTTTAGGCTCCACAACATGCTCAGAGCCAGAAAAATACATTTCGTTTTTTTCATTTTTTATGTTCGAATGCTACCTGTTGCTGTGCTTACACAAGCCTATTGAAATTCTATTTACCACTAATACAATCCTGAATCCTGTTTGAACGTATTTTATTATAATTTTTTTTTGATTCGAGTATGGTAGATCTTTACATCTTCATCCCTTAATTAAACGCGCTGGTTTCTTAGACGTACCTGAGCAACCTTCTCTTCTAAATATTGGGTAAAACAGTTGGAATCTCCTTCCTTAATGGAAGTATTGCGATGTTTAGAGTGAAATTTAAATTTGAGAAATGTGCATGAGGTGTTCGCGAACGGCTAAAAAGACGAAGTGCTGTTATTTCTAATATTAGGGAAGTTTCTTTGGCCTATGCGACTAGGAAACTTATGAGAAAAACCGTATCAATGAGTACAATGAACTTTAACGATTGCATTATGTTTGCATTCACAGGCTTTTTGTCTTGGATAAATATTATCGTCGAGATAATATTTCTCTTTAGCTTTCATAGCTTATGGCGAACGTAGCTCAGTTGGTTAGAGCGTCGGATTGTGGTTCCGAAGGTCGCGGGTTCAAACCCCGTCGTTCGCCCTTCTTTATCTTCTTTGTTTCTTTTGCCATTCTTGATATAACCAAGTATTAGAATAAATTCTCACTCTACTAAACACCTTGTGTCTATCATGGTAAGAGAGCGTCAGAAATCTAAATCAGTCCTATTCCCTTCGATACCTTTTGCGGTTAGGGCGAGCGCTTATCTATTTTTGGCTTGTTTTTCAGGTCTGAGTCTATGGAGTTTTCATAATACCCAGCCTTGTACACAAAACTGGATAGGATTGTTGGGCTGGTCTTTAAGTTCTTTTCTTTTGTACTGCTTTGGAGCTGCATCTTTTCTTATCCCTCCATATTTTTTATGGTTGTCTTTCCTGAACATGAGAAAAACACCGTCTAAAATCTTACATCGTAAAGCATTAGCATTTGCTGCGCTTCCTGTATGTTCTTCTGTTTTGTTATCCATGTTGTCTCCTATTCAGACATTGCCGCATGTTTTAGATACACGTCTTCCTAAGTTCGTTTTAGGAATCAATCCTCCTGTTTCCTATTTAGGAGGTATTCCTTTTTACATTCTGTATACGGGGCAATCCTTCTGCTTAAAACATTTGATAGGTTCTGTCGGGACGTGCCTAATCTTTTCATTCATACTGTGTTTTTCTATTTTTTATCTTTGTGGTGGGATAGTTTTAATTAAAAAAAAAATCCTGCAAAAATTTCTCAAAAACAAATTTCAAGCCTGCTGGAACATTTGCAAAAGCATTTTAAAAAGACTAACTAACAAACAAAATTATCTTCCTAAGCCATCGATTAAAGTTCCCTCTTCTCCTATAGTGAGAAACAGTGCAAAGAAACCACCAACTCCCATTGTCTCCTTACCTATAGAGAAACGGGATTTATTAGATGATGTACAAATACCGTCTCAAGCTTCAGAAAAAGCGACTCTTTTTTTAGCTCCACATCCTGAAAAACGCATTGTATCTCCGTTCCTCAAACCACAAAATACGGTGCAGAAAAATTCAAAGATTAATGTACTACCTCAAACCCGATCTCCATCGGTTAATAAAGTAGAAAAACTTCCTTTAAACCTATCTACATTTGGCGAGGGCAATTCTGAGTTACCTCAGTATCATCTATTAAGTAAGAGTGATAATTCTAAACCTGAATCCTTGCGTGAAGAATTACAAAAAAAGGGTGTGATCTTACAGCAAACTTTAGAAAGTTTTGGAATAGAAGCTGATATTGGCAATATTTGTTTTGGACCTACATTAGCTGCATTTGAAGTACAACCTCATACCGGTGTAAAAGTTCAAAAAATTAAGGCATTAGAAAATGACATTGCGTTGAACTTACAAGCCTCGAGTATTCGTATTATTGCTCCGATTCCTGGGAAGGCTGCTGTTGGTATTGAAATTCCTAATCCCTATCCTCAGCCAGTAAACTTCCGTGATTTATTGGAAGATTACCAAAAACAAAATCATAAATTACAGGTTCCTCTTTTACTTGGGAAAAAAGCTAATGGTGATAATTTCTGGGCAGACTTGGCCACAATGCCCCACTTGATTATTGCAGGAACCACCGGGTCTGGGAAATCTGTTTGTATCAATACAATCGTCATGTCTCTTATCATGACAACACTACCTTCCGATATCAAACTTGTGATTGTTGATCCCAAAAAAGTAGAGCTTACTGGGTATTCACAGCTTCCTCATATGTTAACTCCTGTAATTACAGAATCACGAGATGCGCATAGTGCTTTAGTTTGGCTTGTTAAAGAAATGGAACTTCGTTACGAAATTTTAAGATTCTTAGGCCTTCGTAACATTCAAGCTTTTAATTCTCGTCAACGCAATATCGAGATAGAGTCTTCTTTTGATAAAGAAATACCAGAAAAAATGCCTTTCCTTGTAGGGATCATAGACGAGCTATCTGATCTTTTACTTTCTTCTTCTCAAGATATAGAAACACCTATTATTCGCTTAGCCCAGATGGCAAGAGCCGTTGGGATTCATTTAATCCTCGCTACACAAAGGCCTTCTCGCGATGTTATTACTGGGTTAATTAAAGCGAACTTCCCTTCACGCATAGCATTTAAAGTTGCTAACAAGGTAAATAGTCAAATCATCATAGATGAACCAGGTGCTGAAAACCTGATGGGGAATGGGGATATGTTAGTCGTTTCTCCTTCTTCTTTTGGAGCTGTGCGTGCTCAAGGAGCTTACATTTGTGATGAAGATATCAACAAGGTGATTAAAGATCTGTGTTCTCGTTTCCCTACAAAATACGTTATTCCTTCATTTGATACTTATGAAGACTGCGGTGGGGATGATGTAACAGATAGAGATCCTTTATATAATCAAGCAAAAACATTAATTCTTCAAACAGGCAATGCCTCTACGACTTTCTTACAAAGAAAACTTAAAATTGGTTATGCTAGAGCGGCAAGTTTAATAGACCAGCTTGAAGACGCGCGAATTATAGGTCCTTCTGAAGGTGCCAAACCTCGTCAAATCTTAATACAAATACCTCCTCAAGAAGGATGAGTTTATGGAAGGTTTTTTCCCTTTAGCCTCAGGTTCGAAGGGGAACTGTGCCTATTTAGGAACGGAATCCTCTAAAATTCTGATAGATTTAGGTATTAGCAAGCAACTTGTGACACGTGAACTCCTATCGATGAACGTGCATCCTGAAGATATTCAGGCTATTTTTGTATCTCACGAGCATTCTGATCATATTTCTGGAATTAAAAGTTTTATAAAGACTTATAACACTCCGGTTATTTGCAATCTTGAAACGGCACGTAACCTTTGTCAATTATTAGATGTTCATCCGACGTTTAAGATTTTTTCTACAGGGACAACATTTTCTTTCCATGATTTAAAAATCCAAACATTTAATGTTCCTCATGATGCTGTAGATCCTGTAGGATTTATCTTTCATTACCGTGATGAGAAATTAGGTTTTTGTACAGACTTAGGTTGGGGAACTTCATGGATTATTCATGAACTTTACGACTGTGATTATCTACTTATAGAAGCCAACCATGATCCTGAACTTGTCCGACAATCTTCTCGCCCCGACATTTATAAAAAACGTGTTCTTAGTAAGCTTGGCCATCTATCAAATCATGAGTGTGCGGAATTATTACAAAAAGTTCTCACTCCCAAAATAAAAAAAATCTACCTTGCTCACCTCTCTAGTGAATCTAATACACCTGAACTCGCGCTATCTACGGTATCTTCTGCTATAGAAAATATTACTTCTATTGCTCCTGTCGTTGTAGAAAGTCATGAAGTGACTGATCCTATTTACTTTAGCTCTTTAATAACCGCATGAAATTAGAACATACTTCACACCAGACTCTATACATTTCTCTAGATCATAACTGGGAAAAGAGCACTTGCTATAGTATGGATAGAGCTTCGCAGTTACTGAATTTCAAATTTCTTCCCTTTCTTACTTTTGCAGATTGGAAAGTAGAAGAACAAGTCCGTAAGCTCTGTCACAAGGCTAAGAAAAAACAGTGTATATCTCCCTTAGCAAAATGGCTAGGACAGCTTCACAAGCAAGACTTAACCATGCCTCCTATGCCTCCTATAGCCATTTGTTGGATCAATTCCTATATTGGTTACGGAGTCTTTGCTCGAGAGAGGATCCCTGCGTGGACATATATTGGAGAGTATACAGGGATATTACGTCGCCGTCAGGCTATTTGGTTGGATGAGAACGACTACTGTTTTCGTTATCCCTTATCCTTATGGCTATGGCGTTATTTTACTATCGATAGTGGACATCAAGGAAATTTCACTCGTTTTATTAATCATAGTGACAAGCCTAACGTAGAGGCCATTGGGGTATTCCAGGATGGACTATTTCATGTGATTATTAGAACGATTCAAGCAATTGAAGCGGGCGAAGAGTTATGTTACCACTATGGCCCGCTATATTGGAAGCATAGGAAAAAACGTGAAGAGTTTATTCCCGAAGAAGAGTAGGTGGTTAACTCTTGTCGTATGTTCCCATGAGCTCCGCGGTATCTATAATATGACCTTCCATGACTTCAAGAAGCTGATCTTTGGTCACATTTTCCTCTGCAGGTAAAATGGTATCTAGAGCATAGCTGGAGAGATAATACCGATGCTGTCTATCTGGTGGGCAGGGTCCTTCATAGCAAGCTTTTCCTGAAGTATTCAATCCTTGAACAGCGTAAATATTTGCGCCTTCTGCTAGTTCGGTTATCATTGGAGAGAGGTTATATACTATCCAATGAATCCATAGACCATCTTCTCGTAAATTTTTGGGCACATCGGGATCTTCCATAATCAACGCAATACTTTTTGCTTCTTTAGGAACATCTTTAAATATTAGGGGTGGTGAGATCCCAGCGCCTTGACATGTATATTTTTTTGGAATTGCTTTCCCATAATCAAATGCCGGTGAGAGTAATTGCATAATTCGTCTCCAGTTAGATATCTAGATTTTGCAAAACAGTGGGTTGAGCATCTTCCTCCAGTCTAAGTAAGGCAACTTCTCGATGTGTGGACAACACATCCTTAAACAAAGCTACCAAAGCTATAGAATTTAGAATCACCATACCCGCAAACCCTGTGTCAGAAAGGCTCCAG
Organism: Chlamydia psittaci 6BC; assembly: GCF_000204255.1. Taxonomy (NCBI): domain Bacteria; kingdom Pseudomonadati; phylum Chlamydiota; class Chlamydiia; order Chlamydiales; family Chlamydiaceae; genus Chlamydia; species Chlamydia psittaci. The sequence goes on from NC_017287.1 coordinate 1,029,408, forward strand.
ATCAATCGCATATCTACTATGCCTCCGAAAGGTATAACCGCGACAAACAGGATCTTTAACCAGGAATTGGCTCGTTTTCCCGGGATCATATATTCTAAACTTTTTTCTGCGCAAGCAAACCAAGTCAGGACCGTCGTATAACCAAACAAGGCCATGGCGAGAATGACAACAAGCCCTCCAATAGAACCTAAGCTTGATTTAAAGGCGTTTAACACCATCAGCGTCCCCTCTTGTCCCGAGATATACGCACCAGAAACAATAAGAACAAGTGTAGTGATAGAGCAAACTATCATAACGATGACGGGGGGTAAAAGCGTAACCAGACCATCAACCACTGGATTCTTACTCTGAGAATCGGATTGTAGAATAGACACCATACCACTACCACAATCCGTAGCCATAATCGCACGACTCATTCCAGTTGAGATAACTTGCGTGATTGTATAGCCTCCCAAGCCTGCAACTGTTGCTTTTATTCCTAAAGAAGACGAAACGATAAGTTTTAGCGCGGGAATGATCATCGAACTATGCTGTATAAGAATAATCAGACAAGAAATGGCGTAAAAACCTGCTATAAAAGGAATCACTCGGGCTGAGAATCTTAAAATACGGCTATTTCCCCCTATGAGTACGGGGACAATTGTTAATGCAAGAAAAACTCCTAAAAGAAACTTCAAAGGCACACTCTCAACACAAAGAGGGACTATGCAATTAATTTGTGCAAAATTTCCTGCAGAGAATGCTGTAATAATTGTGAATATACAAAAAAGACCGGCGAGGAATTTACTTCCCAAGCCATAGGCGAGGCATCCCGTGGGTCCACCGATAAACTTGCCGGATTGTCTACACAATTTACGATATTTGACGCCTAAAAAGGACCCTGAGTATTGAACAATGGCACCTAAAAGAGCGGCTACCCAGATCCAGACTAAAGCTCCAGGCCCTCCACAAGCAATAGCAACAGCCATGCCGGCGATATTTCCAGTACCAAAATTCCCAGCAAGAATACCAGCTACAGCTTCGTAACGAGACACTGTACCATTTTCAGTAGACAGATTTTCCTGTTTATTTTTCAACATTAGATTAAAGCCAAGCTTTAACCCAGTAAATTGCAAGCCCCGTAATTTCCATGTTAATAATCCACCAAGAAATAGAATCGTGGGGAACACACAAAAGGAAATGCAGAAATTATTTAATTGTTCTAGGAAATGTAACATTTGTCTCTCTCTTTATTGCTAATAGTGTTCTTTTAACGGAAGATCACAGCAAATTAGCTTGTAGCTTCCTCTCCTGGCTTAGGGGAAAGGAAGCTTCGTTGTAGAGAGCTTAAGAAGGTTGAGATATCACAATATCTACAAGCTCAGGCCACCTTTCCCCTTGCACTATTGAGGCAACGGTCCCGGAATCTAATCCTAAGGTGGAGGCAAAAGCAGAGATATCTTCTTCAGTAATAACACCCTGAGAAGCAGCTTGAGAAAATACGTCACTTAATTCGGACATAAACATATTCCAAATCCAATCGCGACCTTGCATTTTCTTCATACCTTCAATTAATGAAGGGTTTTCAGCTAGAAGCTTCATTAAAGCTAGAGGGTGAAGTTCTCTGATGCGGTTTAAAGCGCTCTTAATCTCACTCTGAGACATAGCTAACGATATAGAAGATTTTTCAGCAGCAGCAGAAACAACGAAAGAGATATCTCTTTTGTCTTGATCCGATAACTGATCTTCGTATTTCTTAAAGTTAGCTTGCACTTTCTGCGTATCCTTCTTAGATTGACTACGTCGAGCAAATAATCTTCGCGAACGACGGGAAGGCTTCTTTTCACTTCTCATGAGTATAACAGATTCGTTATTTATGTCCCTCGAGTTTTTTACGCGCTGCTTAGATCCATAAGGGTTCAAGCAGCAACTACTCAAACTCAAGAGCAATATCAAACCGCCAAAACTGTACTTATAGATGTATTTTTTCATTGCTTTAGTTAATTTTTAAATTAAAATTTATAACATTATATCATAAATACATTAAAATAGGCGGCTTTTAGTTATTTATTTTTTAATATTAAGATCTTTAACATCATAAGAACCTGTATTCTCTGCTCCTTCAGGGAATTGATTCTTGAGTTTCTCGGGTTGATTTGTTATTGGCCATTTTGTTATCAACATGTGGCATTTAGTTAGTGCCCTTTATTAAGGGAAATTAACAAAACAATTAGACGCCAGGGGATCTTATGTTAAAAATCCTTATAATTCGAAGCTGCGCCTGTTTAGTAGCTTGTCTTTTAAGTTTTCCTTACATGTCTGTTGGAGCTCCGGCTTCATCGATGACGCTCCAAACAAACTTATCTTCTGGTAAAGGAAAAATAGGATCCGATTCATGGATTGAACACAAGCTGCGCCAATACCCAGAATTACTTTGGCTGACAGAGCCCTCGGCTGCGGCAAACATAGCGACAACATCGAAAACGACCTATTCCTTATCTTTATTTGATAAGAAGATCTCAGCTTTTGATATTGCTATACGTAGTTTGATTTACCTACACCTGTTAATCCAGGGTTCACGTCAATCCTATGCTCAGCTTTGTCAATTACAACCTGCAGAAAATAGTATTACCTTTAAGCAATTCCAAACTGCTCATAGGCAACTGATTTATTTCTTAAATTCTCCGAAGCATTTTGATAATACTCTAAAAATTTTGGAGACAGCCATTGTTTTAAAACATCTGGGTTGTTCTGCAAAGGCTGTAGCAAACTTTAAACCTTACTTTTCAGAGACCCGAGTTGATGCTTTTTATGCAAAAGCTTTACATGTATTACAAGCATTTCCAGAACTCTGTCCTTCGTATTCACGTCTATCTCCAGAACAAAAAGAAGTTCTTGTTGCATTACGTCGCTTAGCTGATTACGACTCTCTGTTTAACCTGACAACTGCCCCTAATCCTCAGCTTTTATCTGTAGGTAGGATAAAACGTCCGTTGGTAATTTTAGATTTATATCTATATTCTCTGGATATCTGTGGTGAGCACAATTGCTCTCAAGAATTTTACTATAACTTTGCTCCTTTATTATCTATGTTGCAGCAGCATGCAACTGTAGAAGAAGCTTTTTCTCGTTATTTCACTTACAGGGCGAATCGTTTAGGCTTTGAAGGGTCTTCTCGTAGTGATATGACTTTAGTGCGTTTAGCCACACTTATGGAACTTTCTCCTGCAGAAACTAGCGCTCTTACCTGGAGTTATAAAAATCTTCCTATTGATGAGTCAGAAACCTTGATCAATAGCTTTTACACAGTACAAGGGGAACACATTCCTCTAGAAATACGCGGTCTCCCAAATCTAATTACCGGTTTACTACAAGCAAACCATGGAACAGCAACATCAAGCCCTGAAAGCCGCTTGCGTCAGGTTTACTCGACAGCGCTATCTTTAGTCGTGAAAAGCTTGCGTGTTCAGAAGGATATGTTGAAAAAACAATTGCTTGATCAAACGACTGTTTTGGATTTCTCAGAAACGACAATTTCTTGTGGAGGTCTAGATATTTTCTCAGAAAATATTGCTGTACGTGTGCATTTGAATGGTTCAGTTAGCGTTACACTTTAAAGCGTAACGCTATGTACTTACAACTTCTTAAAAAGATCCGCCATCTCTAGAGCTGTCTTCATCCCAGATACTCCTAAGTGAGATCCTTTGATTCCCGCTCGTTGCCATGCAGAATCTACACAAGGGGCTGTGATAACAGAAAAGGTAATGGGTAGATTATATTCTACAGATAACTCACTAATTCTTGCTGACACTTGATCTGCTATGTGATCGTAATGAGTAGTTTCTCCCTTAATGAGCACTCCACAAGCGACTATAGCGTGATACTCTATGCCTGAAGTAAGGAGTTTCTTCAACGTACAAGGGATCTCAAAAGACCCTGGAACGCGTACTATGGTGAGCATATCCTCTGCTCCACCGAGCTCAAGAAAAGTCTGTGCTGCTCCAGAAACCAAAGCATCAGCTATAGGCCCGTTAAAACAGGCACCAACGATAGCCACGCGCATATCTTTTGCCGAGGCTATCCCTTTAAATGTTTTCATATAATCCTAGAATTATCTTGTGTTCACTTCTTCTTTATAAGAAGGAAAGTCTATCCAATGTCCCATACGCTCTTTTTTTGTGCGGAGGTAACATTCATTTTCTTCAGAGATATTGATGGGAAGAGCTATTCTATCAACAATTTCTAACCCATATCCCTGAAGGCCGTAATATTTGTGGGGATTATGGGTAATCAATTTGATCTTTGTCAATCCTAGATCAACTAAAATCTGAGCCCCGATTCCATATTCTCTAGAATCTATAGGGAAGCCAATTTCTAAGTTAGCATCGACAGTATCATACCCACGATCTTGTAAAGCGTAGGCTCGAACTTTATGACCTAATCCAATACCACGTCCCTCTTGTCCGCGTAGATAAACAATAACACCTTCACCCTCTAATCCAATATATTCCATAGCAGAGCGCAATTGGTGTCCACAATCACAACGTATGGACCCCATGATATCACCAGTAAGGCATTCAGAATGTACTCGCACAAGTACATTCTCCTTCCCTTGCACATCACCTTTCACCAAAGCAATATGTTGGATGCCATCAAGCACGGACTCGTAAACATGAATATTAAAATCCCCATATTCTGTAGGAAGACGAGCTGAAGAAATAGGAACCACGAGCCTTTCGGATAACATTCGGTAGGCTACCAAATCAGACGTAGATATGACCGAGATTTTATGCTTCATAGCAAATTCTACAATTTGCGGAAGACGCATCATCGTGTGGTCTTCATTGACAAGCTCCGAAAGGATCCCACAAGCCTGCATATTGGCTAAACGCATGAGATCTAAAGCAGCTTCTGTATGACCGGCTCGTTTTAATACGCCTCCCGGCGTAGCCATTAAAGGAAAGAAATGCCCCGGACGAACAAAATCCTCAGGAACACTATTAGGGTCAGATAGCAGTTCAACTACTCTTGTTCTATCTGCTGCAGACACGCCTGTAGTTACGCCTTTAGCAGCATCTACCGAAACTGTAAATGCCGTACGGTAGCGACAACGGTTATCTTTAACCATAGGGGGGAGGTCTAATTGTTTTACTCTCTCAGAATCTAAAGCAGCACAGATAATTCCCGTCGTATATTTAAGGAGAAAAGTCATTTTTTCAACGGTCATTTTCTCGCCTGCTATGATAAGATCTCCCTCATTCTCCCTTGAAGTCTCATCAACAACAATAACAAATTTACCCTCAGCAATATCTGCAATAGCTTTTTCTACAGGGACAAAACAAGAGGCACGAGCATCATTATTGAATTTTATCACCAACGTTCCTCCAAATTACAGACACCTACTCTCTAGGAATGCTAATGGAAATCCCTATTCACTGCAATCTCTTCCCCGTTTTCTCTATACGATGACTTCCCAAGAAGTTTTTAAAGAATTTCCTAGAATTTCAGAAAATGTAGGCACAATTTTTTGAGAAGAATGCAGGTATAAACCTAGATCCCCAAAAATAGGTTTGCGTTGATCTCCTAAAATTTTAGGTCCTAAGTAAAGGACAAGAGTATTTGCTAAACGTTCTTTCAAAAACGAAGTATGTAAAACTGCCCCGCCTTCAACAAGAACTTGCAAGGTATGTGTAGTAGATAAATATGTCATTAATTCATGTAAATTTACTTTAGAATCTTTAGATTCTGTAACTAGGAGATCCACGCCCAGGTCTTCTATTTTTTTTCTATGATCTTTTGAAGACTGTGCGGTCGTGACATAGAGGGATTTCCCGGTGCTATGAAAGATATTTGCCTCTGGGGGGATCACACCTTTACTATCCACAACCACGCGCAAAGGTTGACAAGGATAGAGTTCACCGGAAGGTTTTCTAGCTGTTAACAAGGGGTTATCTTTTAAAACAGTTTTAGAACCTACAATAATAGCTTGAGAACAGGCTCGGAGTTTCCCAACATCAGCGCGGGCTTCGGGGCAGGTAATCCATTGTGATTGTCCGTCTTTATCTGCAACTTGACCATCTAAAGTCGCAGCACTTTTAATTACCACCCAAGGTTTCCCATGTGTACGTTGGTATAAATAAGACTTTAAAGAGCGCTCTGCTTCTTCTTTTCCTAAACCTTCATAAACACAAATACCCGCTTTTCTTAAACTCGCTATTCCCCTACCTGAGACACGAGAATCGGGATCTAATAAGGCAACATAAACTGCAGCAACTTTATATTTGATTAATAAGTTCACGCAAGGAGGAGTGTTCCCATAGTGGCAGCACGGTTCAAGAGTTACATAGACTTCGCTACCCTCAATGGATTCTGAAGCAGAGCGTATTGCTTTTTCTTCCGCATGAGGCTGACCTGCTTTCTCATGATATCCCTCTCCTATTATCCGACCATTTTTTACGATCACACAACCCACCCAGGGATTCGGTTGTGAAGAAAATGCTCCCTTTTCTCCTAATTCTATAGCTCTTCGCATAAAAAATAGTTGTTGCTCAGAAAAATCTTCCATATACTTTGTCTTTGTGAGAAAAAGGTAATTAAAGAGACATAAGGATGTTGGATATAAAATTAATACGCAAGGCACCTGAAGAATGTGAAGCCCGTCTTCGTAAGAAAGATCCTCTTATTTCTCTTCAGCCTATTCTTGATTTAGATAAAGAAGTCCGCAATCTCAAGACACAAACAGAAGCATTACAATCTCAAAGAAAACTTTTGTCAAATCAGATCCATAAAGCTAAAGCTCAAGGAGAGGATGCGTCTTCTCTGATCGATAGCGTGGAAAAAATTGCTCAAGACCTAGCCAATCTTGAACCCTTACTTGAGCAAAAGGAATCGACTTTACAAGACTTACTCGTACGTCTTCCGAACTATCCTGATGAAGATGTCCCTGTATGCCCTGACAAAACGGGGAATCAGGTAATTAAACAAGTAGGTTCATTACCTACATTCTCTTTTACTCCTAAACATCACGTAGAGCTCAACCAAAAATTACAAATTTTAGATTTTAAACTTCCTGCGAAAACTTCGGGATCAGGTTGGCCTGCATATAAAAACCAAGGAGTATGTTTAGAATGGGCCTTGTTAACCTATTTATTGAATAAGCAAAGAGAACACGGGTTTCAGTTATGGTTACCTCCTCTTCTCGTAAAACATGACATCCTTTTTGGCTCAGGACAAATTCCTAAATTCGATGGTCAGTATTACCGGGTAGAAGATGGAGATCAATCTCTATATCTTATTCCTACAGCAGAGGTTGTTCTTAACGGCTTCCATTCTCAAGAAATTTTTAGTGAGAAGGACCTCCCCATATACTATGCGGCATTTACGCCATGTTTTCGTAGAGAGGCGGGTGCTGCAGGAGCGCATGAACGAGGACTCGTTCGTGTACACCAATTCCATAAAGTGGAGATGTTTGCCTTTACTACCCCAGATCAAGCAGATCAGGCATATGACAAAATGCTCTCTGTTGTTGAAGATATTCTTACAGAATTAAAACTCCCCTATCGGCTATCTTTGCTCTCCACAGGAGACATGTCTTTCACAGCATCAAAAACTATAGATGCTGAGGTTTGGCTACCTGGGCAACAGTCTTACTATGAAGTTTCTTCTATTTCGCAATGTACTGATTTCCAATCCCATCGTTCAGAAACGCGTTATAAGGATAACCACGGAAAAATGCACTTTGTCCACACCCTTAATGGTTCTGGTTTAGCGACACCACGTTTATTCGTGGCTATTTTAGAAAATAACCAACAAGAAGACGGTTCTGTGATTATTCCTGAAGTTTTACGCCCCTACTTAGGGAATCAAGAAATCTTATTACCACAAGAGTAGAATCTATATTGCAAACATGAAAAAAACCTAAGGCAATCTAAACCGTATACCGGATGGATAAAGTAAATGAATACCGATTATGCTCACTTCAAAAATGCAACCCCTGAAGAACACATCAAAATTGTTAGAGATCAGCATGGAGTCTGCCTTGGCGAACCTCATAGAACAATAAAAGGTTTTTTCTATCACCTAGCAAGTGATGCTCTATCCACAGGAGTCTTTTTATTTTTCATTAGAACTCTGGCGTTCCTTCTTCCTATTTCTCAAGCGACACAAGCCGAGATTCTGTTTTCGTTAGGACTAGGATGGATTTTTTATCGTGGATGTTTGAAAGCAAAAAAAGCCTGGTCTTACATGGAGCTTTCTCATCGGTTTATGTTACAAGAAAAAGAAGAAATCGAAAACCATCCCGAACAAGAACGCCTAGAGTTAAGTGTGATCTTTAAAAATCAAGGATTTAAGTCTCCTCTCCTTGAAGAAATGGTAGATTATGTTTGCTCGGACTCTACTCTTCTTCTTGATACGATGATTCGCGAAGAGCTTCACATCTCTATGGAGAATTTCCCTCATCCTTTAAAACAGGGCGGGACACGTATGCTAGGAGGCCTTCTAGGCATAATTCTCTTCCTACCCTTAATTCTCTGTTCTAGTTATACAGTAGCCGCCGTACTATCTGGCATCCTCATTACAGCACTCTCTGCTACTAAAGCAAAAATATTAGGTAATCATATGATTACAGAAGTTGTATGGGTTTTAGGTATTTTCATTACCTCGATAAGTATTGTTTGCACTTGTGTAAAATTTTTATAGATCCTAGGTATCATAATGTTTTCACAACTATTCTCTTCTCCATTTTCACCAGAAAATCTAAATAATTTTTTTGAGTCGGGGATGACCGAGGACAATAGTCCGATGTTATCTAAAAAGAGCCGGTTACTTAGTCGTAATTTATCTTTAAAATCGGCGTGTGTTTCCTTAGGAACGTATTTATGTGCATTAGTGTTCTATTGGTTTCACGTTATAGACATTTCCAATTTGTTTGTCGTTTTTACCTTCTTTCTTGCAGGAACTCCAGCGTTAATAAAGTCTTTAGATGATATTCGTAATAAGACGGTAAATATTGACATCTTAATGACGTCAGCAGCTTTCGGATCTATTTTCATTGGTGGAGCTTTAGAAGGATCTTTACTTCTTGTTTTATTTGCTATTTCTGAAGCTTTAGGGCAAATGGTATCCGGGAAAGCAAAGGGAACATTAGCATCTTTGAAACATCTAGCTCCTACAATAGCTTGGGTAGTTCGGGAAGATGGGAACTTAGAGAAAATTCCGGTAAATCATGTAGAAGTTGGGAAAATCATTCGAGTGAAAAGTGGCGAGATTGTTCCTTTAGATGGAGAAATCATTCACGGATCTTCCTCGATCAATCTTATGCATCTTACTGGGGAAAAAATCCCTAAATCTTGTCAGGTCGGCTCTATAGTTCCTGCGGGGGCACATAATCTCGAGGGAAGTTTTGATCTTAAGGTTTTGAAAACGGGTGCGGACTCAACCATTTCTCATATTATCAATTTAGTTATTCAAGCGCAGAAATCGAAACCACGTTTACAACAACGTCTAGACAAGTATTCTTCGGTGTATGCGTTGACAATTTTTGCTATCTCTACCTCTATAGCTGTTTTAGTCCCTTTATTTACCTCGATTCCTTTCTTAGGGCCTAATAGTGCGTTTTATCGTGCTTTAGCGTTTCTCATAGCGGCATCTCCCTGCGCATTAATTATCGCTATTCCTATTGCCTATCTCAGTGCTGTAAATGCTTGTGCAAAACATGGTGTTCTTCTTAAAGGTGGTGTCGTTTTAGACCGTTTAGCTTCCTGTAATTCTATTGTTATGGATAAAACAGGGACGCTCACAACGGGAGAACTTACCTGCATAGGTTGTGATACTTTCGGTGAGGAAAATCCTGATTTCTTCCCTTCTATTTTAGCTTTAGAACAATCTTCCATGCATCCTATAGCTCAAGCGATTGTTTCCTATCTCATAAAAAATAATGTTTCCTCACGTCCTGCAGAAGAATACTGTATGATTCCAGGACAAGGTGTACGGGGACTTTTTGCAGGTAAGGAAGCATTCGTAGGGAGAGTCGATACCGCATTACAAAAAATTCCCCAAGATTACGTTCAAGAATTAGAAGAGCGTATACACACTGCACGACAACGCGGAGAAATATGCTCTCTTGCTTATTTGCAAGGTTGTTATGCTCTCTTTTATTTTAAAGACACACCACGTCCTGATGCCGGGAAAATTGTCAAGGAGCTTCGAGACGAAGGGTATACTATTAGCATGTTGACAGGAGACCATCAAATTAGTGCAGAAAATACTGCTAAGATTTTGGGGATCTCTGAAGTATTTGCAGATTTATCTCCCGATGACAAATTAGAAAAAGTACGTGAACTTGCGAAGCAACGTCATATTCTCATGGTTGGGGATGGGATCAATGACGCTCCTGCTCTTGCACAAGCAACAGTAGGTGTCGCTATGGGAGAAGCAGGAAGTGCGACCGCCATAGAAGCTGCTGATATAGTTCTCCTTCATGATGCGATTTCCCTACTACCATGGATTATCAGGAAATCTAAGCAAACACGAAGGATCGTTACCCAAAACTTGGGATTAGCCCTGGCTATTATTCTTCTTGTTTCTTGGCCAGCATCTTTGGGGATCATTCCCTTATGGTTAGCAGTGATTCTCCATGAGGGGAGCACCATTGTTGTAGGGCTTAATGCTTTGCGCTTGCTGAAATAGTTCTTAGTATTTTGAGAATCTACGGCTATAGATACTCTGTAGAATACCCAGTGAAGCCATAGTCGAAATTACTGAAGATCCTCCGTAGGAAACTAACACGAGAGGAACTCCAGTAATGGGCATTAACCCGCACATCATGCTAATATTAATTAAAACGTGCATAGAAATATGTACAGTGATCCCTGCTGCTAATAATCTACCAAAACTATCGACAGCCACAGCAACTGTTCGGCAACCGAAACAAATCAAACAATAAAACATCCATAAGGCAAAGAAAAGGCCGATCAACCCGAACTCTTCTCCTAAAGCAGAAAACACGGAATCTGTATATCCATAAGGCAACCATCCCCTCCCGGCAAATTCTCCAGATTTCCATCCGCGTCCCTTAACACCTCCTAATCCAATAGAAATTAAAGATGCACGTTGATGGTGATTTGAAGGGCTTAATCTTTCATATTGGTATTCCTTGATAACCTTGAGTGCATAAGGTTTTACCTTTTCATGAGAAATTATCCCTGAGAAAATCAACAAGGAACAAAGCATACCCGCGCCAGCAATGATAGTGCTAATTTTTACAAATAAGGGGTGGATATTTCCTAGATAAAAAATAGCCAAAGCAACGGGGCATAAAACTAAAGCTGTTCCTAGATCTGGTTCCTTCAGAATCAGTACAAAAGGGATTCCCACAATGATACAAGCCAGTAAAGCTGTGGTCTTCGAAGAAATGACAGATTTACGTATATCTAATGTGTAGCTAAGCATGATGACAACAATCAGCTTAGCATATTCAGAAGGTTGAACACTTAAACCAATCACAGGGATTTTGTACCATCTGTGGACATTTTGTACCGCAGGAACAAAAAATAAACCTATCAGGCTCAAAAGCATGAGAATATAGAGACACCATGCCCAATTTCTTAGTTTATGGTAATCCAGGTACATGCATAAGAAAAAGGCTACCCATCCTAAAGCAAAATGGCGTATCTGCATGATACTTTTATTTGTTAGCAATCCTTTTGACGAGGTTACAAGTATCGTAGATGGATCCATAGAGGAAATCACTACCACACTGATCATCATTAATACAATGATGACCACAAACACCCAAGAATTGACATAGCTGAAATATCTAGTGTTTCTCATAATGCTCTTTATAGCTTAAGAGTGGGATACTTCCAATGAAAGTTATTTATTATGAAATTGCAGAAACTCCATCTACAAATGTAACAGCAAAACAATTCATGCATGTGTGGAATCCTTTTGCTCTTACTGTTGTTTCCACCAAAAAACAAACCGATGGAAAGGGGAAATTTAATAGGTCTTGGGTATCTTCAGATAAAGACCTCGCCCTATCACTGTGCTTTTTCATTACTGAACTTGATATTGATGCGAGCTTATTATTTCGTTTAGGGACAGAAGCAGTACTCGAAGTCATTCAGGATTTAGGCATCACAAACGGAACCATAAAATGGCCTAATGATGTTTTGGTAAATGGTGAAAAGCTCTGTGGTGTTCTTAGTGAAACTCTACCATCCCAAGGTTACTTAGGCATTATTTTAGGGATAGGGATCAATGGTAATAGTTCCAAGGAAGACCTCGCCTCTATAGAGCAACCGGCCACCTCTCTCTCTCTACTTCTAAAGCATACTATAGACCTTGAAGAGATCCGAAATATGCTTGTCGAACGTGTTCAGAAGCGTATCATGCAAAGATTCCCAAAGATCCTAGCGAGAGAAATGAATCACGGGTAAATCTAAAAAACGAAATACTCTCGAAGCTACCCATAATGAAGGTCGCGATCTTTGTTTCAAATATTTCTCCACAGCTTGTTCATAAGCAGCTGTCTCAAAAGCAAATAAATTATCTCTAGCCCAGAAATCTTCTATAAATTGGACTGCTGTTTCTTGTTGGTGATGCTCACCTAGAGTTTCTAAAATCTCATGAACAATCTGAGGTAAGGTTTCTTCCATCTCTTGAAAAGCAAAAAGAATATCGTAGCCGTATTTTAAAAAATCTCTCCAGGGAACCCGGTGATGACTCAATAAAAACTCTGTTTCCTGAGATAACCGCGATATTTTGATATTACCTAAAGAAGCTAGTGAGAGGAGAGCTTGACGCTTGGCAATGGCGTGAGAAAGCAAACACTCCCAAGAAATCATAATATTCTTCACAAGATAGTATAACTGACAATAGGCTCCAAGAAAAGCACCCAAGAGCACGCTAAAAATCACTACAAAGACGAATCCTATCATAGGTTATATATCGCTGACACATGATAAAAAAGCAACTGAGCTCTACATGTAGGTAAGAATCTCAGCATCAGTAAGCTCGCGATATTCCCCGTAACGCAGACCACCGAGAACAAAACTCCCGATACGAATACGAGAAAGCTCTAAAATCGACAACCCTGCAGCCTCAGCAAATAAACGGATTTCGTGTTTTTTCCCTTCATTTACAATAATCTTAAGAGTTCCTCGACGGATTTTCTCTACAGAAACAGGTCTGACTCTCTTGCCATCTATGACCGTACCTTCCATAAGATCCTCAAGATTTTTTGCAGTAACATCACGACTGACTTTAAGCAAATACTCTTTTGTAATGCCAAAAGAAGGGTGAATGATCTTATTAGAAAATTCCCCATCATTCGTGACTAAAATCAACCCCGAGGTCTCCTTGTCTAACCTACCAACAGTAAATACTCGATAAGGAAGGTGGGAAAATAAATCGATAACTAACTTATCACCTGGAAACTTTCTCTCTGAAGAACACAAATATCCCAAGGGCTTATGTACCATAAAATAGACCTTCTTGGTCATGCCTACTCGACGACCATCGACCTTCACTGTATCCGTCTCTTCATCCACTAATACGAAAGGGCCTGGCGCTACCCGACCATTTACAGTTACATGTCCTGAAAAAATGATCTCATCGCACTTTCTCCGCGATGCAACACCTGAAGAAGCTAAAAACTTATTAAGACGAACTTTTCCCATAATATTCTCCATTCGAGACATATATTGTGCCGAAGAATAGCAATAGAGGTCTACCATTCTTTATTATAAAAAAATATTGTCTGGAAAAAATCTTTCTTCTAGACAAAAGTTTTTTTGTTCCTATGCTAGTTTTCTTAATCTCATTACTCAGGAAGCCATGGCCTTTCTTATCTTATTACGACACGGAAAATCCGTCTGGAATGAAAAAAACCTTTTTACAGGATGGGTGGATATCCCCCTGAGTCAAAAAGGTATTGACGAAGCAATGCTTGCAGGCGAGGCAATCAAAGACCTCCCCATAGATTGTATCTTTACCTCCTCTCTTGTGAGGAGTTTAATGACGGCATTGCTTGCTATGACACATCACAATTCTAAAAAAATCCCTTACATTGTTCATGATGATCCTCAACACAAGCACATGAGCAAGATCTATAGTGATGAAGCAAACCACATGATCCCGCTTTACCGTTCCAGTGCACTAAATGAAAGAATGTACGGAGAGCTCCAAGGAAAAAATAAAAAAGAAACCGCTGAGCAATTTGGAGAGGAGCAGGTAAAATTGTGGAGACGTAGTTATAAGACTGCCCCTCCTAAAGGCGAAAGTCTTTACGATACTGGGCAACGCACTATCCCCTATTTTCATGAAACTATTTTCCCTTTGTTGCAAAATTCAAAAAATGTGTTTGTGTCTGCACATGGAAATTCATTACGTTCACTCATCATGGATATAGAAAAATTAAGTGAAGAAGAGGTAATCTCTTTGGAGTTACCCACAGGAAAACCCATAGTGTATTTATGGACCGGTCACACATTCGAACGACACCCAGAACCATTTGGTTAAACAACCAACAAGCGATTCCTCCTTCTACTTCAGTAAGGGAAAGCTTTGAAACCTATGCTGATCCCTTTTCTTTGATACCTTCTTCAGCAATAAAGCTCCTGAATGAAACTGAAGAGGCTGCCCGCAAGCTTGTCGGTTGTTCTAAAGAAACTCATACGTTTCATTTCCTCCCACATTTCCCCCATGCTGTTATGATTATTGTAGCGGCATTATTAGAAAATCTGACTTTTTTCCAGGGGAGGAATCATCTTCTCATCTCTTCTCATGAACAGCAATATCATGTCGACGCGATTTGCCGCCGCCAGGGTTTGGGAACTACTTATGATTGGGTAACGATCAACTCTTCGGGAAGACTCTCTCCAGAACAACTTACAGAGGCATTAACACCGCGTACATTATTATTTTCATTATCTGCAGCTAACGGCATCACAGGGCTGATCGAACCTATAGAAACATTACAACCCTTATGTCAGGATCGGGGCGTTGTCTTGCATTTAGATCTCTCTGATATTTTAGGGCGTGCAACCATAACTCCAGAAATGCTGAATTCCGATATTCTAACATTTTCTTCTCTAGCTTTAGGAGGCATTGGAAACATCGGAGGCATGTTTATTAAAAAATCCCTGAGTAAGTTTTTTGATTTATGGTTACCTTCTAACTCTCCAGGAACTTTGTGTTTAGGTTCTGTAGCAGCTATGAAAACTGCTTGTCAAGAACGCGCATCTTCTTTGTCCTCACTCATCTTACGATCGATAACTCTCAGAAGCAAACTGACAAAAGAACTTCAAGCAGCTTGTCCTGACGTACAATTTCTTTTCCCAGAATTAGAAAATAAACTTCCCAATGTCATGCTTGCCGCTATAGGAGATATCCCTGCGGAGAGTTTAGCGTTCTTCCTGCACCAACAAGGCATCTATCCAGGGCTGGGTTACGAACGCTTCCAACCTATATCTCAAATCTTACAAAATTGTGGTGTATCGCCTTTCCTCTGTCATAGTACCCTACATTTTTCTTTTACAGAGAGAACGAAAGATGAGCAGTTTACTACCTTAGGGCACGTTATCCACGAGGGTATTGCCCACCTAAAATCAGCAATTGCGAGCTCTATATGACAATTCCATTTCAACCTGTCGCCTCTTGGGCAAACGTATCTCCAAAAGTTATGAAGAAGTTCCATAAGTTTTACTGTGAGGGAACATTTTCAGCTGAAGATGCGGAAAGTAAAGGAGCCCATCTGATTATCGGCAGTCAAGGGCATCGTCTCGTGGGGAATTACGTAATATTCTATTGGCTAATAGATAAGGTAAATGGGAAAATTATTGATGCTAAATTTCAATATTTTGGCCATCCCTTTTTACTTGTCCTTGCCGAAACTACTTGTAATTTAGTTACTGGCAAAACCTACGCGCAAGCCTATAATCTTACTGTCAACTCTATCGACATTGAACTGCGCTCTCATCCTGACAAACCTGCTCTCCCAGAAAACAGCTCTTCTCTGTACCACTGTATCATCGATGCTTTAGATATCGCTGCAGAACAATGCATGGAAATTCCTCTTGAGGATGGTTCTCTTCCTCTCAAAGAATCGTTCTTACCTTCAGAGATCGAAGATGCTAATCCTTATACTAAAGAAGCATGGGAAGCTCTGTCCATAGAATCACGACTACACGCTCTACGTACAATCACTGAAGATAAAATTTCTCCCTACGTAGCTCTTGATGGTGGTAGTGTACTCATTGAAAAACTTGAAGAAAATGTCGTAACAATTGCCTATGCAGGAAATTGTTCTGGATGTTTTTCTGCTATAGGATCTACATTGAATTCTATAGGCCAACTTTTACGAGCCTACGTTTATTCTGAATTGCAAATTAAAGTAAATGAGGCCTCTTTAGACTTTTCTATGTCTCAATACTCCGACGAAACTAATTAACTTTTAAAGTTCGTGAATTGTCAATAATTCGTATCTTTTGATAAAGAATAATGAAATGTTAATAACACTATAATGATTTCATTATTTTTTTCCTGAGGATTGTTGTGTTTTTCCAATTCCTGAAAAAGAAAGTTGCTTCATTAGGCATCTCTCCCTTAGGCTTTTTACTTGTTTTTTCAGCTTTAGGGTGTGCGATCTTTTTTGGGAACAACTCTTCTAAATCTCCTGATTTTCCCCCACCACCTGAAAAAAAAACCTCGGGGTGGTTTAAGCTTAGCCAAGTAGCAAATCCTAAATTATTAGAATCCTTAGCAAAAAAAGAACAGCTAGAAAAAGACCTCACTATGTTTCAACCAGTAGCTCATGCTACTGTAGCTTTATCTCTTCCTACGGAAGACGATCCACATATTGTTCCTCAAGTATCGGTGATTCTCTCCTCCCATAAAAATGAACTATTTTCATTATCTCTATTACAGTCCATTACTGACTACTTATCCAGTAGCCTGCCTGGATTAACCAAAGAGCACATTACCTTATCAGATAATCTAGGAAATACGTATTCTCCAGGGGAGTTCTCTACAAATTCTCTGTTACTATCTGCATGCGAGCAATACTTAGGGAAAATTTTTCCTAAAGAACACTTTGCTCTAGCGTGCCTAGCAAACGATACTCCAGGAATCCAGCTAACAATTAATGAGAAATACCTAGCAAAGTTCCCAAAAGAAAAAAGAGAAACATTTTTGCTTCATGCAGAAGAACATCTCAAGAAAATCTGTGGGCCTACCCAACCTATTGTCATTGAGAAATTCCCTTTCTCACAAACCATAAAGAAAGATCGCCTTTCCTATAAGCTCCTCGTTGGAGGAACAATTTTACTTTCTAGTTTAGGGATCATTGCTTTGGCAAGCTTCTATCTTGCTTTCTATGCTTACGAACGTATTCCCTCAGAATCGAAAAAAATAAAACAAGGCATAAATATTACAAAGCTGGTAGAGATACTAAAAAAAGAGTCTCCTGAAAAAATCAGGTTAATTCTCTCGTATTTGGATCCCAAAAAAGCCGACGAGATCTTCAAACATTTGCCTGAAGATGTAAAACACCAAGTACTGAAATTATAAACATTAAGAATTAGGTATATCTTGTGACGATGTCTCAATCCCCTGGTTCGCTTTCAGATACTGAAGATTCCCCAGAAAAAACTACAGACTGGGACGCAGGATTCTCCCAAGGTTTTTCAGAAGGAGAAGCCTCGGGATATGATAAGGCATTTCAAGAACTCTTATCTCTAATTCAGATATTCCGAAAACTATCGATCCGTATGCTCTCGGAAATAGAGAAAATCCCTCAACAACTGAAACCTGACCTTTTAGAACTCGCTATCCTTACCTGCGAAAAATTCCTCTATAAAAAATTAGATAATGTTGAAGAACTTGCCCTGTTGATTTCTTCGGCTCTACAACAACATACCTCCTTGAGATCTTTATCACCCGTAAAGATTTTCCTTCATCCTGAAGACCATAAGAAACTAAATGATTGGATAGCAACGCATGAAATCCCCATGATTAAACATGCGGAGTTTCTCCCTGACATCTCTTGCAAAAAATCCAGCTATAAAATGGAGATTCCCTCAGGAATCCTAAGACAAGAAATAGGAGAAGAACTAGATCATTTACTTTCTGTTTTAACAGTATGACACATTTAAACTACGAAAAATCCCAACTTCACTATTGGCAGCCTTACCGTACGTGTGGACTTCTTTCTAGAGTTTCTGGAAATCTCTTAGAAGTTCAGGGACTTTCTGCGTGTCTCGGAGAACTCTGCCGCATCTGCACGCCAAAACATCCCGACATCCTTGCTGAAGTTATCGGTTTCCATAACCAAACAACATTGCTCATGTCCCTATCTCCTATGTACCATGTTGCTTTAGGTTCGGAAGTACTTCCCTTACGTCGCCCACCATCACTACACCTCTCAGATCATCTTCTTGGCCGCGTGATTGATGGATTTGGGAATCCTTTGGATAACAAAGAAAGTCTCCCAAAAACACAGATAAAACCGTTGATTTCCCCGCCTCCGTCTCCCATGTCACGACAACCTATTCAAGAAATTTTCCCTACAGGAATTAAGGCAATCGACGCATTTTTAACCTTGGGGAAAGGACAGCGCATCGGAGTATTTTCAGAACCCGGAAGTGGAAAATCTTCACTATTATCTGCCATAGCATCAGGATCAAAATCTACTATTAATGTTATTGCCCTTATTGGCGAAAGAGGACGCGAAGTCCGTGAGTATATAGAACAGCATGCTTCAGGATTAAAACATCATCGAACAATCATTGTTGCTTCTCCCGCACATGAAACAGCACCGACTAAAGTAATTTCAGGACGTGCTGCCATGACTATAGCGGAATATTTTCGAGATCAAGGACATGATGTGCTATTTATTATGGACTCTCTATCACGATGGATAGCCGCACTTCAAGAAGTTGCGTTGGCAACAGGAGAAACGCTAGCAGCACACCATTATGCTGCTTCTGTTTTCCATCATGTTTCCGAATTTACAGAACGTGCTGGGAATAACGAACGTGGTTCTATAACAGCTCTTTATGCTATTTTATACTATCCCAACCACCCCGATATTTTTACTGATTATCTTAAATCTCTTTTAGATGGGCATTTCTTCCTTACTCATCAGGGGAAAGCCCTAGCGTCTCCCCCTATTGATATTCTTCTTAGCCTATCAAGATCAGCGAAAAAACTTGCCCTTCCTCACCACTATGCAGCTGCGGAAAAGCTCCGTAGCTTACTAAAGACATATCAGGAAGCTTTAGATATTATCCATTTAGGAGCCTACAGTCCCGGACACGATAAAGATCTCGATGATGCTGTAAAAATCCTTCCTAGCATAAAAAACTTCCTTTCCCAACCGTTGTCCAGTTACTGTCAGTTGGAAAATACCTTGAAAGAGTTGGAGGCTTTGGTAAATCTTGAATAAGAAATTAGTAGCTTTATCTACCCTAGCCAAAATAGAAATGTATCATTCTTCATTAAAAGTACGACACTTTAAAAGTGAAAAGCATTATCTATCTCAAGAGCTTGTTAATATAAAAGAACGCATGACGCTAGTTTCTAAAACCAGGAAAGAGCGGTTTTTATACCGAAATAACATCGAACATTACAATTCACTTTTAGAACACTTGCAAACATTACAAGTCTCTATTTATAAACAACACGATATCTCCTGTAATCGCCTACAAGAGCATCAAAGTAAATTACTAGAATTAATTAACCGTAGAAAAATCATCGAAAAGATCAAGAATAATAAGTATTCTAAATATCAAGAGATAGGAACGCAAGGCTAACTGTAATGACCGACTCTGTAACCTTCCCGTCTGTCGTGGAAATGTCTTCACTAACAGAAAAACTCAAGTCTATTAATCAGGAGCATTTATTAGATTCGTGGTCGTCCCTTTCTCAAAAACAACAACAGCGTCTCTATCACCAAATTTCATCTATAGACATAGACCTTTTCCGTAAACAACAACAACTTATCACTTCTCCAAGACCTATCCTAAAAAATTTTCATCCCTTAACATCTTTCGCTTCTTCAGGAGAAGATCCTGAAAGAACTCAAGTAGGGACAAGGCTTCTAAAGGAAAAGAAAGTCGCTTGTGTTGTTCTCGCTGGAGGCCAAGGATCTCGATTGAAATGTGACGGGCCTAAAGGCTTGTTCCCTGTATCTCCTATCAAAAAGAAGCCCTTATTCCAGCTTGTTGCTGAAAAAGTCTGTGCAGCAAGTAAATTGGCAAATCAACCTTTGCCTTTAGCTTTTATGACATCACCTCTAAATAATCGTCAGACGCGTTCCTATTTCGAATCTAATGATTATTTCCATCTTGATCCCAACCAAGTAGACTTTTTCTGCCAACCCCTTTGGCCTTTATTATCCTTATCGGGAGATTTGTTCCTTGAGGATACTGACACTCTATCCTTAGGGCCTAACGGAAATGGTTGCCTAGCAACTCTTCTCTATACCTCAGGGTTATGGGAAAAATGGAAGAAAGCAGGAATTGAAATGGTTAGCGTTATCCCTATCGATAATCCTCTAGCCCTACCTTTTGATGTAGAACTTTGTGGATTCCATGGTATGGAAAATAACGAGGTCACCATTAAAGCTGCTTTACGACAAACTGCTATTGAAGATGTGGGAATCTTAGTACAATCTAATGATTCTGGGAAAACTTCAGTCATTGAATATTCTGAAATACCCCAAAATGAAAGATTTGCCACAAACGCGGATGGCACGCTCAAGTATTGCTTAGCCAATATCGGTCTCTATTGCTTATCTATGGATTTCATTGCCCTTGCGGCCTTGCGTGAACTCCCCCTATATAAAGCTCATAAACATGCAAAACAGTTAGGGCTATATTCCTCAGAGAAAAACTCTTGGAAATTCGAAGAATTTATCTTCGACCTCTTTTGCTATAGCGAACGTTGCCAAACTCTTGTATACCCACGTCAAGAATGTTTCGCACCACTAAAAAATCTTGAAGGCAACCATAGTCCTGCTACCGTCCGAGAAGCTCTTTCCGCTAGAGAACGTCAAATCTTCCATAAAGTTACTGGGAAAAAACTTTCTCCAAACACAACATTTGAATTAGAAGCCGATTTCTATTATCCTTCGACCTCTACTTCCCTACATTGGGAAAATAAAGCGTTTTTCGAGGAACCATTTTTTGAGGCCTCATGAAAGAGAAAATTGCCTACTTAGGTATGGGCATTTGGGGATTTTGCCTTGCTTCCTTATTAGCGAATAAGGGTTATCGTGTAGTAGGATGGGCGCGTAATCCTGAATTAGTTGCGCAACTACAAACTGAGCATCGGCATCCTCAGGCTCCTGATATTCCTATCCATCCGAATTTGTCATTCACTACAGATATGGTAGAGGCGGTAGACGGCGCTTCTATGATTGTGGAAGCAGTCTCTTCAGCAGGAATACGCCCGGTATCTGAACAGCTAAAAACAATTACCGACCTCAACGTTCCTTTTGTCATTACCTCTAAAGGTATTGAGCAGCATACCGGACTCCTCCTCAGTGAAATCGTTGTCGAGATTTTCGGTAGTAAGGCTTCCCGATATCTCGGTTATCTCAGTGGGCCTTCTATAGCACGAGAAGTCCTTAAAGGCTGTCCTTGTTCAGTTGTGATCAGTGCGTATGACCCTGACACCTTGAAAAAAATACATAATGCTTTTCTCACTCCGAAGTTTCGTGTGTATCCCAATAGTGATCTTAAAGGCGTAGCTCTCGGTGGTGCTCTGAAAAATATCATAGCGATTGCCTGTGGAATTTCTGATGGGTTCCAATTTGGAGATAATGCTAAGTCAGGATTGGTAACTCGTGGTCTTCATGAAATACGCAAATTTGCCACGATCATGGACTGCCGCCCCGATACTCTCAATGGCTTAGCAGGTCTTGGAGATCTTTGTACTACCTGTTTTTCTTCACTAAGTAGAAATACCAGGTTTGGGAAGCTAATAGCTCAGGGATTAACCCTTGAACAAGCAAAAGCAGAAATCGGCATGGTTGTGGAAGGTGCGTATACAGCCCTTTCAGCATATCAAATTGCTAAACATCACAAAATCGATATGCCGATAACTACAGGAATCTACCGCGTTTTATACGAGAATCTAGATATCAAAGAAGGTATTGCTGCACTCTTACAAAGAAATACTAAGGAAGAATATCTTTAAACATGGAGATACGCTCTATTAGCTCATCTCCTTAGATAGAAGCCTCATCCTACTGAGTTTTCATTTGTACATTTTTTTACCATTTGTTAAAGATGAATTTATAACGCATAGTAAATAAGGTCATCTACTAAATGAATAGCAAGCTGAAAAAGCACCTACGTTTAGCATCACTCTCTCTCCTAGCTTTATCAGGAATGTTCTCCTCCTCTACCCTTAATGCTATGCCATCGGGGAATCCTGCAAGTCCTGTAATTCCTAATATTAATCCTGAACAAAAGGGAATGTGTGCTTTCGAAATCTGCAATAGCTACAACCTCTTTGCAGCACTGACCGGAAGCTTAAAAATAGGATTTTCTGGTGATTATGTTTTTTCAGAAAGTGCACGAATAAGTAATGTTCCCGTAGTGACCTCAGTAAGCACAATGAATACAGGTCCCTCACCTACAGTTACCTCAACAACAAAAGACTTCGATTTTGATTTAAACGATTCTAAAGTTAGCTCTAGCTGTGTCTTTGCTTCAGTAGCTATCCAAGACACCTCCCCAGCAGCTATCCCACTTTTAGATATTAGTTTTGATGTAAAAATCGGCGGCTTAAAACAATACTACCGTCTTCCCCTTAACGCTTACCGAGACTATACCTCTTCTCCTCTAGCCTCCGAATCACAAGTCACCGACGGCTTAGTAGAAGTTCAAAGTAATTATGGTTTCGTTTGGGATCTAAGTTTGAAAAAGATCCTTTGGAAAGATGGCATTTCTTTCATAGGGATTGGTGCAGATTATCGTCATGCAGCCTGTCCAGTCAACTACATTGTTGTGAATAGTCAAGCAAACCCTGAAGTGTACTTCGAAGACTCTAAAGGGAAAATAAGCTACAAAGAATGGTCGGCAAACATCGGCATTACCACCTATGTCAACGATTACATTCTTCCTTATATTTCCGCTTCTGTAGGGAATGCTTCAAGGCAAGCCCCTGCGGATAGTTTCACACGTTTGGAAAGCCAATTCACCAACTTGAAATTTAAAGTTCGCAAAATCAATAACTTCCACCGAGTAAACTTTTGCTGCGGGGCTACCTGCTGCGCATCTGACAACTTTTTCTATAATGTTGAAGGTCGTTGGGGTTGCCAACGCGCCATAAATATAACCGCAGGTCTCCAATTCTAATAAGAACTAATTAACGTACGATACACGTTATGCATCAGTTTCAATGATGCTGCAACTAAACTCCACTCTTGCTGCATAGCTCGCATCTGAAGTTCCAACATGAGTTGGTGTGTTTGCGCAAGGTCTCCATAATTTTGTACGTCAGCAAGGCAAGTATTAAAGAAATTAAGTAAGCCTCCTTTGGCTGTTCCTGTAGCGACATCTATCTCGCCATCAACAACCTTATGCTCTAAATCTTGCAATGTAATTATAGAAAAATCCGACCCCATAATCTTGTAAGAAGCTTCATACTCATTATTCCCAGGCATGAAAATAAGCGAGTTCAGATTCAACATCAGATTTTTCATCTGTGTTAACATAATCACTAACTCACTGTCATACCCGCTAACGATATCCTGAAGTTGTTTTTTCTGATCATCAGTAAGCGTGTCATTCCCCTGAATGTTTTTAGAAATTTGCTTCAGTAGAGCCTGAGCGTTCTCAGCGCTTTTAATATCATTTCTTAACTGCAGACGCTCCTCTTCATAGCGATCTACTATCATCTGATAGCCAAATTTAAAATTTGCGGTTCCTGATGTCTGAGAGATGTACGATCCTAAATTATAAATAATAGGAGCAGAGTTGAAAGTCTTAATAACTTCTAAAAGCGGACTAAACAGGTTCTGAGCATATCCTGAAAGGTTCAGCTCCCTTCCTAAAGCATATAAAGCTGTCTCTTGAGCAGGAATATATTTATCTAAAAGAATATAAGCAAATGCCGATTGAAAAGGCATCTTATTGACTATAGAACCCTCGACAGGAGCAAGCTCAGGAGCTGTCGTCAAAGCCTGTGGCGATGTCCTTTCTAAATGCTCTTGGAAAATCTTATTTGCTTGCTTGCGTAGCTCCTTATTCTCTTTTTCTGTCAATACTGTCTGCATCACCGCAATCTCAAAGCCCGTATCTAAAAAATCACGATTTAAAGATGAGACAAATTCCCTACGCAATCCCAATTCACTCGCTTCCTTGAGTAAATCTTGCATGATTTTTAGATGCGAAGCTACCTCATTCATTTTTGTATAATCAGCAGCAACTTCTGCAGGTGATACACGACGCTCTGCAAATTTTGGACCTTCAAAAATCTGATGGGGCTGTTGATAACTTTGTATCGGGGAGTTTCTCATAACTGCTCCTATTTCAATCTACGTGTTAACTTCGCAAATATCTGATTCATTAATGCTAGAGCAGCACTAACCATAGTCCACTCTTGTTGAATTGCGGAAGACTCTAACTGCAGAGCTAAC
Organism: Chlamydia psittaci 6BC; assembly: GCF_000204255.1. NCBI lineage: Bacteria > Pseudomonadati > Chlamydiota > Chlamydiia > Chlamydiales > Chlamydiaceae > Chlamydia > Chlamydia psittaci. The sequence goes on from NC_017287.1 coordinate 1,054,039, forward strand.
TGTTGGTTTTGGTTAAAAGTTGTAAAATTCAACTGGGCAGCTTCTAAACTCTGCAAAATCTGCTGTTCTCCACCGGGGACAACACCATTTTCACCACCTTCAATAACAAAACTTTCAAAAGATGCCAGAAAACGAGGCCAATCCTCAGACTCCTTGCTATTTACCAGGATCTTAAAAGCTTTATCTATATCGTTAGGATTATCTACAGGTTGAAATTGCATATTATTTAGGAAAATAGACAAATTTCCTAGATTTCGAATCAAGGCATCGAATTGAAATTGATATCCAGAAATAGTCTGACGCAGCTCTTGTGCTTGAGAAGCTGTTAACTCTCTATCTCCATTGATACTTTCTAAAATCTGTGTAAGTTCACCTTTTGCTCTCTGACAACGCGCAATATCACTTTGACAACGAATTTTTTCCTTACTCAAGACACTCTCTGCTTTACCTTTGGCATCAGTAAGCGCTTGAAGGTTCATCTGACGTAAATATATCGCAAGAGAATAGTAGACATCCGCGGTTTGGAAATTCGTAACATGATGAATTATTTGATTCATATACTTAGCAGCTTTATTAGAGAATCTCATCTGCACCCCTAAAGTCTCCAATACTTGCTGCTGATTCGGTAAATACTTATCTAAAAGTAAAGAAGAATAAACCATTTGTATCGGAGCAGTCTTGACGAAAATATCTTTACCTTCAGACATACTTTTAAAGTAATTCAACTGCGTAGGATCCATAGAAGCTTTCTGAGCCATCAGCTTGGTGGATTCTTGAGTCCATTGATTAATCTGCACTTGAATTTGTTTAATCCCAGCATTCATTGCATCGACAACACGCTGATAATCCGAACGCGTCATTACTGATGTAGTAGATTTAGTCATCAACTCAATACTATTCAGGAAAAACTCTGGATTAAGATTAGTTGTACTATTATTAAATAATTTTACCCCTTGATAATCTGTCTGGAGATTAGTAACAAAGGTAGACATAGGCAATCCTCCTACGTCAAAATCAGGCACACTACGTTCTTGCCAATAATTTTTTTCCTTTGTAAGCGCATCTTTATAATTTTGTTCTTGAGAAGTAGATTGTATGCCATACTGAGACGCACAAGCTAAATAAGAATACTGTAAACTCAAGAAGTTCACTAATTGAACTTGTTCGTTGATTTTCAGATTCTTCATCGACTTTATAAAAGTAGCCAACCCATCTTTGACACCCTCAGGCATAGGATTTGTAACACTACCCGCATACTTATCCATAAGCATACGATAGACCCCACCAAGGATTATATAGCTACGTGTCATACCGCCTTGCATAGCGTTATAACCTGAACCACTTAAATCTGATGCAGTTGAGGAGACATCCCAAACAGGGTTGAGTAAGTCTTTGAGAGAACTTGAAAACTGGCGCATAAGCTCGATGACTTGGTTTGCTTCATCGATATTTAATGAACATATAGCAAGCTTTACGTTTAGTTCTTCAGATACGGGATAGGCTAAAGAAACCATGGCGTTATAAATTACCATCATGTTCTGCCAAAAATGAATCACTTTACTTTTTGGCGGAGCTTCTTTCCCTTCTAATTTCTCTATTGCAGCCACAAACTCTTTAGACAGAGCATACAATGAATTATACTGCTCTTCTGTAGGGTTTCCTGTAGTAAATGCCTGTTTTAAAGTACTGAGCTTTACTTGATATTCTCTAACTATAGCTTTCTCAGCTTCTGTAGAATCAAAGAGTCCACCTTCATCTACAGGTTTGACCCAATCTTCAAAATTCTTTTCAAGCCCTTCTATATAAACTTTTGCAGCAGCAAGATTTGGATTTTGAAGGATACCTTCAACTGTAGTGGAATCTGAAGCAACTTTAGGAAGAGCAATTTTCCCATCAGAGAAATTATCAAAAGCAATATCCTCTACAAACCCCGAAGACATTTCTGGAACAGGGAATTGAGATTCTGTCTCTTGTAACAAACCAAGAGCGTGTTTTAATCCTCTAGCTTTTTGATCTAATTCTTGAAAAAGAAAGACGGCACTAGAAAACGGCGTCGTCATATCTACCTGATCACCAAGTAGTGCCGCAGTCACATTGCGATTAAACGTGATATAAGAAGGTTGTATCGTCACTGTTATTTATCCAGAATAGATCAATTATTTTTCTAATTTTAAAATAAAAAAAATATTTCAAAAATAAAAATAATTGTCGCTTGAACTAAAACATAAATAACAAATAACTTTGATTATTTAATTATTTTAATTCGTTTTCTATTCTGAATAATTCATCCGTGATTGTTTGAGGAAGGTCAGCTCCAAAGATCTTACAATACTCACGCACATTGGCAACCTCCTTGAGCCATCCAGGAACATCCACAGATAGTAGATCCTGTAGAGATTGCGTAGATAAGTTCAACCCTTCTAAGTTTAATGAAGACTCTTCTGGTAAATACCCGATAGGTGTTTTCTTAGCGATCGACTCCTCACCATTTGTTCTGCGGAAAATCCACTCTAACACACGAAGGTTATCACTAAATCCAGGCCAGATAAAATTACCGTTCTTATCCTTTCGGAACCAGTTCACACCATAAATCTTTGGTAATTTTAAACTTGGGTTAGAAGCAAAAGATAACCAATGATCAAAATAGTGCGCCATGTTGTAACCACAGAAAGGCAACATTGCAAAAGGATCATGACGTAACTTACCCTGCTCGCCAACAATAGCTGCGGTAGTTGCAGAAGACATACTCGCACCGATCGTGACCCCATGTTGCCAACTTAAAGCTTCATAAACCAAAGGTATAGTTTCAGAACGACGACCGCCAAAAATAATTGCCTCTATCGGCACCCCTTCCGGATTATTCCATTGAGGGTCTAAAACAGGACACTGTTGCACTGGCGTAGTAAATCTAGAATTCGGATGTGCAGCAGGAGCTCCTCCTGGTTGCCAAGGTTTCCCATGCCAATCTACAAGGCCTTCAGGAGGTTGACTTGTAAGTCCTTCCCACCAAACATCTCCATTAGGAGTCAAAGCAACATTGGTAAATATCGAATTCGACTTGCAAGTGGCTAAGGCATTAGGATTTGTAGTTGCTGATGTTCCCGGAGCAACACCAAAAAAACCAAATTCAGGATTTACAGCATATAGCCTTCCGTCTGGGCCAGGACGTATCCAAGCAATATCATCACCAACACACTCGACTTTCCATCCTAATATCTTAGGCTTTAACATTGCTAAATTAGTCTTACCACAAGCACTCGGGAAAGACGCTGCAAAATACTTCTTCTGACCTTCAGGGTTGGTCACGCCTATAATTAACATATGCTCAGCAAGCCAACCTTGCGAACGAGCTATATATGAAGCTAAACGCAAAGCAACACATTTCTTTCCAAGTAAAGCATTGCCTCCATAACCACTACCAAATGACATCACACTACTATCATCTTGGAAATGGACGATACGCATATGCTTAGGATTACAAGGCCATGCTAAGTCTTTTTCCCCGGGCGCCAAAGGAACACCCACGCTATGCAAACATTTATGAAAAGACCCGGATGTTCCTAGAGACTTTAATACTTCTTCTCCCATACGGGTCATGATCTTCATAGAACACACAACATAAGGAGAATCAGTAATTTCAACACCAATAAGGGAAAATGGAGAATTTAAAGGTCCCATGCAAAAAGGAACTACATATAGTGTTCTTCCGCGCATACAGCCACGGAATAGACCATGTAACTCCTGACGCATCTCTTCAGGATCACGCCAGTTATTCGTCGGACCAGCATCTTTCTGTTCTTTCGTACAAATAAAAGTAAACTGTTCAACACGAGCAACGTCTTCAGGAGAAGAGCGCACGAGAAAACAATTCGGATGTAGATCAGGATTTAATGGAACAGCGATTCCAGATTTTTGCATTATGCCATAGATTTCAGCATATTCAGAATCAGAGCCATTGCATATACGTATGTCCTTAGGAGTTACTAATTCAGCAACTTCTTGGATCCATTGTTTTAAACCTTTATGCTGAATTGCTTCACTCCATACACTGGTCATACCATATTCCCTTTGCGTTTCTTGAATTGATCTAAGTGTTCTAAAGCCTTACCTGTGCCTAAACACACAGCAAGTAAAGGATGAGGTGCCGTAATTACAGAAAGTCCCGTGTTTTTACTCAAAGCCTTGTCGAGACCTTTGATTAAAGCCCCGCCACCAGCTAATACCATTCCACGTTCAACTAAATCCGCAGAAAGCTCAGGTGGACATTTCTCTAAAGTTAAACGGACGCATTCAATAATTTGTTGGATAGGCTCTGCTAAACATTCACGAATTTCTACAGAATTAATCCTTTTCGTAATAGGTAACCCCGCAACTTGATCACGGCCACGAACTTCCATTTCAAGTTCATGATCTCCTAAAGGATACGCAGAACCAATAGTAATCTTAATTTCTTCAGCAGTACGCGGGCCAATCATAAGGTTATAAGTACGACGCATGTAATTGATAATACACTCATCAAACTCATCACCAGCAATACGTAAAGAACGCGACTCTACTATCCCCCCTAAAGAGATGATCGCGATCTCGGTGGTTCCTCCACCAATATCAATAATCATACTCGCGGCAGGCTCATGAACAGGAAGATCTACGCCAATAGCTGCTGCCATTGGCTCTTCTATCAAAATGACTTCCTGAGCTCCAGCATGTAAAGCTGAGTCTTCAACAGCTCGCTTTTCCACTCCGGTAATCCCAGAAGGCACAGCGATTAAAATTCTTGGACGAAACATGCTGCGAGAAGGAGTCACACGCTTAATTAACGCTTTTAACATTCCTTCCGCTATTTCAAAATCTGCAATCACACCGTCTTTCATAGGACGAACAGCCATGATCTTACGCGGGGTCTTCCCCAACATAGCCTTAGCTTTATGACCAACAGCAAGAACCGTGTGAGTTTGAGCATCTACAGCAACTACAGAAGGCTCACTGAGCACAATACCACGGCCACGAACATAAACTAAAGTGTTCGCTGTTCCTAAATCGATGCCAACATTACCAGAAAAAAAGTTAAAAACTTTATCAAAACGACCTAGAGTCTTGTTGTACAAGCGATTAGACAGATTTTTAATTTTAAATAAGCTTCGATGTGGGCTCATAGCATCATATCTGTAGCAATTCTAGTACTTCTTCCCAAGTCAACTTGGAAACGACTTCATCATCAGAGTTGATCACTTTCTTTACAAGGCTCTTTTTCCTATTTTGCAGCGTTAGAATTTTTTCTTCGATTGTATTTAACGTAACTAACTTATACGAAGACACCGAACGATTCTGCCCTATACGATGCACACGATCCGTCGCTTGATTTTCTACAGCAGGATTCCACCACATATCATAGTGAATTACTGTATCTGCACCAACAAGGTTCAACCCTGTTCCCCCTGCTTTTAAAGAAATCAAGAAGACTAATAATCCAGGATCCTCGTTAAACTGGTTCACGATTTCCAATCTGTTCTTGGTGGAACCATCCAAATAAACAAAACGAACTCCACGAGCCTCTAAGTCCTTTTTGATGATACTCAACATCTTGGTATACTGACTAAAGAGAACCGTTTTATGTCCTGTCTCCACAAGAGAAGAAAGAAGATCCATCAGTAAGTCATACTTTGCAGAATCTCCTGGCTCAGGAACGTCTTTTGCAAAAATCGCAGGGTGACAACAGATCTGTTTTAAACGAGTCAGTGTGGCAAGAACGTGAATATGAATACGATCAAAACCTTCTTGTTTCACCAAACGAGAAAGCTCTTTCTTAGCTGAAGCTGCGTAAGAATGATAGAGTTCTTTCTGCGAATCTGTAAGATGACAGTGATACAAAATCTCCGAAACAGGAGGCAAATCTTCCAATACATCTTCTTTCATACGACGAAGAATAAATGGCGCTACCTTCTTCTTCAAAGCCACCATATTGTCGGTCTTATTCCCCATGTAGTTGCCCGTACGGATGTATTTACCAACAAAGCGATCGTAACTGCTTAATAAGCCAGGCATCAAGAAATCGAATAAACTCCACAACTCTTCCAAAGAATTTTCAATCGGAGTACCCGTGAGAATTAATCTATGCCCCGAACGAATCATTTTTACAGATTTCGCATTACGCGTTGTACGGTTCTTAATATGATGGGCTTCATCTAAAACTACATAATCAAAGACAAAATCCTTATATACATCGATATCCTTTTGTAATAGGTTATACGAGGTAATGGCCACATCATAATCCGACAAATTAGCCAACTGTCTACGTCTATATGAAGGGACACCATCAATAATCACAGTCTTAAATTCTGGATTAAATTTACGGAACTCTTCTTTCCAGTTGTATACCAAAGATGTTGGACAGACAATTAACGAACATCCCTTGCCCTTCTCTAACTTACTTTGCGTAATCGCAATAATTGCTTGTAAAGTCTTTCCAAGCCCCATGTCATCGGCAAGAATACCATTGAGATGCATCTTTCTAAGACGTTCTAACCAATGAATCCCTTCAGTTTGATAACTACGCAATGTTGCCTGTATCTGCTGAGGAATCTCTTGGAATTTAAAATCAACTTCTCCACGAATTTGTTTTTGTATTTCTGCCAACTTTTTCGTCATTTTAAAGTTAACAGGAAGACCTTTGAAAAGCTCCGGAGAAATCCCCGTTAAACTCCATAAAGGACACTTCTCTACAAAATCATCCAGAACTTTAAAACCGATTTCATTAAAGATCTGAATAACTGGAGATATCTTCTCTAGGTCTAAAACCAAAATACAAGGAAGTTTTGTAGAACCTGAAGCTCTACCTCTGCGCGTCTTAACATGACGCCCTTTCTTCGGTAGCTCTAAGAAACGTTTTTTAGCGCTTATGCAATCCCAAAGTAGGTCTAGGCTGATTCCTTTCAAGTAACCGTTTACTTTCAGTTCTGCTTCATAAGTATTGACTTCAGAACCTTCTCTGAAAGCAAGATCAAAGACAGTTTCATCATAAATAAACTGATCAGAAAGGGTTTCAGGACAATTAAATGTGATCCTGTGTTGGTTATTAGGAATAGTTTCCGTCATAAACTCAACAATTTTCTTTTCACTTTTTACATGAAAAGCCCCGTCTCGCTCGTCATAGATAAAACCAGAAAAGACCTCGTCTATTATCTTGCGCTCTTCAACAAGATTCCTTGCTAGAATCCCATCTTCACGAATAAACGCGCGGATCTCATCAAATTGCAAAGAGAAAGGAACAGCAGGAACCCTGAGATCATCATAGATGAAATACAACTTTGCCTCTAGCTCCCCATCCAAGTAACTGATGTTGCATTCACCTCGAACATCCTCAACATAAGGAAGAGTGACAAATGAATTCAGAACTTCGACATTAGAAACCTCTGCATATTCCTTAAACACAGGAAGAGCATTTTCTCGGAAAGAACCAAATAAAGCTTCTGGTATAGTCACATCACGCAACTTCGAGAAAGAACGCAAATGCGCACGTCGAATCTGAGGAGCAAAATGGTGGTATACATTGTTATGAATAATACCAGGAACATTAGATTCCAAAAGAATCGCTTGCTCTGGCTGAAGCGTGTCATCATCCACAAGGATCAATGGAGTCATTAACAATGCTTTGTATGGAGTATCGAAAAAGTCTAAATCAAACTTCATCTTAGCTGGAGTAACAGACCAATATAAAGGCTCCTCAAGATTCCCACAGAATATTCCTGAGAAACTTTCTTTCTCTCCAGATTGACATCCTCCACGATCCGCCATTTGATGTTCATACATCTTTGCTAAAATGACACCTAAAGAGGTTAACGTAAGGTACGCTGATTTCAACAGTTTCTCTTCAGGAGGTTGGTTAGCATAACGCACGTAACGAATCAGCAAATCTATAAGCTTGCGATCGGAAGCATTAAAAGATTGCATTGTGAAAAAGAAGTGACGCCCGTTCAAGATAATAGGCTCTTGATACAACACTCCTTCAAGAAATGTCTTAATGTTTGAAATGTAAAACGGTTTAGAACGACCAGGAAGACGTAAAACTAATTGAAATTCTACATGCTGGTTCGGACGGAATACTTCATCATTGGAAGCAACAAATAAAACGGCAAGCTCTGCAGAATTCTTCTCGAGATATTCCTGAGGAAGGAAAAATGGATTTGCGCTTAATACATTAGCCGCATGAATGTACTCACTTAAGATTTCTTTTTGATGAGCACGGTCTTTTCTTTCTTCTTCTCTATTTGCAGCAGCGACAAAAGTTTCCTGAAGTTCTTTTTTAACGTCTTCGTTTATCTCTTGATTCGTCTCTAAGTTAGCTTCTTGAGAATAAGCCACTACCATTTCATTGAAATACCTTTCTAAATAAAACAGCAGCGCTACTATATGCTGACAATCATAGTTATAAGAACAGTCACAGTTAGAATCTATGGTATCAGATTTCGATCGATCAACTTCTATTTCACATTCATATACGTTGTCATATAGCCCTCGAACCTGCGCTCCTATGCAGACTGATTCTCCATTCATAGACAGGATTTTCGCATTAATCACAGCTCCTTGGTCAAAAAGTTCCTTGCCATCTTGCAAAATGTTAGCTGTAAAATCCCTTCGTAATTTGCGAAAATTGAGCATTTCTCCTCTAAATTATAGAGTTCTGATTGAATCAGCTTACTTGTACCTGTTTACCCATGCTAAATCAATGAAAAATTTTAGCAGGCCTTTTCTCTTGTATTTTCACCTGCTTTTTTGCACTAACTATTACTCTTATAATTGACTAGTCGTTGATAAAAACTCATCAAATATCTAGAATGTTGCTTTTCTTGCGGGTGTAGCTCAGTGGTAGAGCGCCACGTTGCCAACGTGAAGGTCGTGAGTTCAAGCCTCATCACCCGCTTTTCCTTCCAGAAAAGCTTCAAAGGGTAGTCTTGTGTCGCGAAATTTTTCTAACGAACAATTTTCTGTTAATTTAGAAGAACAACCTGGGTGCGTTGTTTCTGCTGAAGTAAAAACCACACCTCAACTCTTAGATAAGCTTCATAAACAGGCTATAAAAAAGATAAAGAAAGATGTCGTTTTGCCAGGGTTTCGTAAAGGTAAAGCTCCAGACGGCATTATCGTTTCTCGCTACCCTAGCCAGGTCACTAGAGAATTAAATCAACTACTCATTCAATCGGCCTATCAGGCTTTAGGCTCTGTGGGAGACCGAAGACCTCTTTCCCCACAAGCTATCAAATCGACTTCGGTAACAAAAGCTGATATAAATGAAGGTGGTCAAGTAAACTTTACTTACGAGGCCTTTCCAACGATTTCTGATATTCCTTGGGATAAACTATCCTTATCAGAAGAACCAGCTGTAAAAGATATTACTGATGAAGAAATGGAAAAAGGCTTACTTAATATTTCCTATTTCTTCGCAACTAAAACTCCTGTAACTCGCACTTCTCAAGAAGGCGACTTCATCTCATTGTCTCTTCATGTATCCAAACAAAATGAAGAAGGCGTCCCTACACCAATTTTTGAAAATAAATATTTCAAACTTTGTGAAGAAGAAATGACCGATGCTTTCAAAACTAAGTTTCTAGGCATTTCTGCAGGTCACCGTGTAACTGAAGTTATCTCATCCCCAGAAATCCAATCGTTCCTCAATGGAGATGTTTTAACCTTTACTGTTAACGCAGTTATTGAAGTTGTTGCTCCTGAGCTTGATGATGACAAAGCTCGTCAGTTACAAGCTGAATCCCTAGAAGATTTAAAGAAAAAGCTACGCATTCAATTAGAAAATCAAGCAAAAGATAGACAACACCAACAGCGCTTTGCTGAGGCAGAAAATGCATTGGCAAGCATTATCGATTTCGACCTTCCAACATCTATGTTAGAAGATCGTTTAGCTATGCTAACCAGAGAAAAACTACTCAACGCTCGATTGATTCAATATTGTTCTGACGAAGAACTGGAAAATAAAAAATCAGATTTACTAAAAGAAGCTGAATTAGAAGCTAAAAAAACTTTAAAACTGTTTTTCCTAGCCAATAAGATTTTCAATGATGAAAAGCTTGTGATCAGTCGTGAAGAGCTTCAATACATGATGGATGTATGTTCTAGAGAACGCTATGGCATGCAGCCTCCTCGAGATATCTCTCAAGAAGCTTTACAAGAATTAGTGATGGCAGCTCGTGATCGCTTAACTTACCATAAAGCTATGGAAAAAGTTCTATCCAAAGCAAAGGAATCAGCGACAGCGCCCTCTGCATAATCGAGCTAGAGGAAAACACTTGACCCAAGAAAGTCTTAAACATAGAATTCAACATTTTAATGTGTAGGCTTGTTTTCAAGCAAAACAGCACAAAAAAATGAATATGTGTATTGTTGGAATTGCTTTTCCGCGTCTGAGTATGTATGCGGGAAAGAAACTATTTTGAGAGGAAATGCAAATGACATTGGTGCCTTATGTGGTCGAGGATACAGGTCGTGGCGAGCGTGCCATGGATATTTACTCGCGTCTTTTAAAAGATCGCATTGTAATGATTGGCCAAGAAATTACAGAGCCCCTCGCGAATACCGTCATAGCACAACTACTTTTCCTCATGTCCGAAGATCCTAAAAAGGATATTAAAGTTTTCATTAACTCCCCAGGAGGGTATATCACAGCTGGATTGGCTATCTATGATACTATTCGTTTCTTAGGTTGTGATGTAAATACTTATTGCATAGGTCAAGCGGCTTCTATGGGAGCTTTACTACTTTCTGCAGGGACTAAAGGTAAGCGTTATGCTCTACCTCACAGTCGGATGATGATCCACCAGCCTTCAGGAGGAATTATCGGGACTTCTGCTGACATTCAGTTACAAGCTGCAGAAATCTTAACATTAAAAAAACACCTTGCAAACATTCTTTCCGAGTGCACCGGACAACCTGTAGAAAAAATCATAGAAGATTCTGAAAGGGATTTCTTTATGGGAGCTGAAGACGCAATCTCCTATGGTTTAATTGATAAAGTGGTCTCTTCAGCAAAAGACACGAAAGATAAGGACACCATCTCCTAGAGAGTCATTATGAACAAAAAAAATCTCACTATCTGCTCTTTTTGTGGGCGTTCTGAAAAAGATGTAGAAAAACTGATAGCAGGTCCCTCTGTCTATATTTGTGATTACTGTATTAAGTTGTGCTCAGGGATTTTAGATAAAAAGCCAACGTCTACATCATCCTCAGGAGCATCCACAGAGACAGCACCTCAGCATCCAGATCTTCAAGTGCTTACTCCGAAAGAGATCAAAAAACATATTGATAAGTATGTTGTCGGTCAAGAAAGAGCAAAGAAAACCATTGCTGTCGCTGTATATAATCACTACAAACGCATACGTGCTTTGTTAAACAACAAACACGTCAGCTATGGAAAGTCCAATGTTTTGCTTTTAGGCCCTACAGGATCAGGAAAAACCCTTATTGCTAAAACTTTAGCAAAAATCTTAGATGTGCCTTTCACAATTGCTGATGCAACCACGCTTACTGAAGCGGGCTATGTCGGTGAAGATGTGGAAAACATCGTTCTAAGACTATTACAAGCTGCTGATTATGACGTTGCAAGAGCAGAACGGGGAATCATTTACATCGACGAAATTGATAAAATCGGTAGAACTACAGCGAATGTTTCCATTACCCGAGATGTTTCCGGTGAAGGTGTACAACAGGCTCTATTAAAAATTATAGAAGGTACTACCGCAAATGTCCCCCCTAAAGGAGGACGTAAACATCCTAATCAAGAGTACATCCGTGTAAATACAGAGAACATTCTTTTCATAGTTGGTGGTGCTTTCGTTAATTTAGATAAGATTATCGCCAAACGCTTAGGAAAAACGACAATAGGTTTCTCTGATGACCTCGGGGATTTCTCTCAAAAGGACCGTGATCACCTACTCACAAAAGTAGAAACAGAAGATCTTATCGCTTTTGGTATGATTCCTGAATTTGTTGGTCGATTCAATTGTATTGTGAACTGCGAAGAGCTTTCCTTGGATGAACTCGTTGCTATTCTTACTGAGCCCACAAATGCAATTGTGAAGCAGTATATCGAGTTATTCTCAGAAGAAAATGTAAAGTTGATATTCGAAAAAGAAGCTCTATATGCTATAGCAAAAAAAGCAAAGCTGGCAAAAACTGGAGCCAGAGCTTTAGGTATGATTTTAGAAAACTTACTCCGAGATCTGATGTTTGAGATCCCTTCTGATCCTACAGTAGAAGCTATAAGGATTCAAGAAGACACGATCTTAGAGAATAAAGCTCCGGTGATTATCAGAAGAGCTCCAGAAGCTATAGCTTAAATTTCTCTTCTTCTTTATTTAGGGATGTAATGACAACAATCGCCCTAGAAGCTGCAAAAAAGATTCTCCTGAAGTTGCGTAATGCCGGCTACCAAGCATATTTTGTTGGTGGTTGCGTTCGCGATATGCTCATGGGCAAACCCATAGAAGAAATTGACATCGCCACTAGCGCTCCTCCTGTTATTGTTTCTACTATCTTTCCTGACACACTAGCGTTAGGAGCCGCTTTCGGTATCATCGTTGTTAAAGAAAATAACCGCTTATTCGAAGTAGCAACATTTCGTAGTGATGAAAATTATCAAGACGGACGGCATCCCGAACGTGTGATATTTTCATCAATGAAAGAAGATGCTTTACGCCGTGATTTTACAATAAACGGGATGTATTACGATCCCTTTGAAGAAAAGCTCTTTGATCTTGTTGAAGGAAGAAGAGATCTCGAAAAGCGTGTAATACGTGCGATCGGTCATCCTAAATTACGTTTCTCCGAAGATAAACTCCGTATATTACGTGCTATACGTTTTAGTTCCTCTTTAGGATTTACTTTAGATCCTGCCACAGAACGTGCCATTATTAAGGAAGCCCCTTCGTTGGTATGTTCCGTATCTCCAGAAAGAATCTGGCAGGAACTTAAGAAAATGCTGAAAAAAAATCCTTATGAAGCTTTATCCTTACTGATACGACTGAAAATCATCACTGTAATTTTCCCCGAGCTTCGGGATATTCCTCCGAGCTTACTGCGCACAAGTATCGAATTCGCTAAAAGACTGAATCCTCTAGATTTCCCTGAAATTTGCTTTCTACTTCCTCTATTTCAAGGTGTGAGCGAAGAAGCTGCTTGCGTGGCTTTTACTCGTTTACGAGTATCAAACAAAGATTTGAAACTAATACAACTGTGGTATCAAGCACTTCCTCAGTTCCAGAATGTCAGTAATAATCGTGTTTTCTGGGCACACTTTCTAGCTTCTCCGACAGCAAATCTATTTCTATCTCTATTTTCAGCAACCCAAAAAGATCCTTCTAAACAACAAAATTTCATCGCCCGCGTTCAGGAACTAGAAGAACGCTTAGAACAATTCATTGTCAGAATCAAAACGGCATCTCCCTTAGTTTCTGCTCCTGATCTCATCTCTAGAGGGATTGCACCAGGCAGACTACTCGGAGATCTATTGAAAGAAGCTGAGACACTTTCTATAGAAAACGAATGCCATGATAAAGAAAAAATTTTAACCCTGCTTAAGGAAAAAGGTTTCTGGAAGTAAGAAATATCACAAAATAAACTTTTCCCTTAAACACTCAATCGATTTTATTTCTTTAGATTTAATTTTTTAGCTCTTATTATTTTCTCTATAATTATTCAAAACTTAGATTAATTGAGCTTATCATGCTACGGATTGCTATTTTAGGAAGACCCAATGTAGGGAAATCTTCTCTTTTCAATCGCATGTGCAAACGATCTTTAGCTATAGTCAACTCACAAGAAGGAACGACACGAGACCGACTATACGGAGAGATACGTGGATGGGGAATCCCTGTACAAGTCATCGATACTGGAGGAGTAGACAAAGATTCTGAAGATCACTTCCAAAAACATATTTACAAGCAAGCTTTAGCTGGAGCAAACGAAGCGGATATCTTACTGCTTGTCATTGATATCCGCTGCGGGATTACAGAATTAGATGCAGAGATTGCGAAACAACTTCTTTGCTTAAAAAAACCTTTGATCCTCGTCGCAAATAAAGCAGATACACTCAAAGACGAATACCGTATTCACGAACTATATAAAATAGGAATCTCTGATATTCTTGCTGTATCCGCAAGTCACGATAAACATATCGATAATCTTATACACAGAATTAAAACTCTCGCTAATGTTCCTGAAGTTGTTGAGGAGCCTGTAGAAGAAATTCATGAGGAAGAAGTTCCTGTCATGGAGTCTTTAGAAACCGAAGAGTTTCTAGCCGATTACGAAAACGAAGACTCCGACTTTTCCGTGTCTTCAGTGGAGGATAAACCCCTAAAAATTGCTCTTATAGGTCGTCCTAACGTCGGGAAGTCCTCGATCATTAACGCACTATTAAATGAAGAGCGTTGCATCATTGATAATATCCCTGGAACCACTCGTGACAATATCGATATTCTTTATTCTTATAATGACCGGTCGTATCTGTTTATAGACACTGCGGGTCTGAGAAAAATGAAAAGCGTGAAAAATTCTATAGAATGGATCTCTTCTTCTAGAACAGAAAAAGCTATAGCACGTGCAGATATTTGCTTACTCGTCATTGATGCTACGCATCACCTATCTTCTTATGATAAACGTATTCTTTCTCTGATATCTAAACAGAAAAAGCCCCACATCATTCTTGTTAACAAATGGGATTTGATTCAGGGCGTGCGCATGGAACATTATATTCGCGACTTACGCGCTACGGATGTTTATATTGGTCAATCAAAGATCCTTTGCATATCTGCAGCAACAAAACGCAACCTACGTCAGATCTTTTCATCTATTGATGAACTCCATAAAACCATATCTAATAAAGTCCCCACACCGGTAGTTAATAAAACACTCGCCTTAGCTCTGCAGAAACATCATCCTCAAGTAATTAATGGAAGAAGACTGCGTGTGTACTATGCTATTCATAAAACAGCAACACCCTTCCAGTTCTTACTATTTATTAATGCAAAATCATTATTAACTAAGCATTATGAGTGTTATTTAAAAAATACTTTAAAATCAGCATTTAATTTATACGGCGTTCCTTTTGATTTAGAATTTAAAGAAAAAACGAAAAGAACAAATTAATTTGTTTAAAAAATGAAATATTATTATTACAAAAATAATAATAACAAATTAATTATTTCTTGGAGACTTTAACCATGAACCATGATCGTTACGATATACCAGAAGCTGATTACCACCATTCACTTGATGAGCTTCTTTACCAATCAGAAGAGGCTTTCTCCTTAGACAAATACCAAGAGACTGGTGTCTATGTGGAAGAAGAAAAAGAAAATGGTGATCTCCTTATAGTGCTTGGAGAATCGATCTTGAAAGGCGTAATACGCCAATTCTATATTAGTGACGACAATCACGCCTACACTCGTAGTTGTCTAAATGGGGAATGGGACCTATGGTTCAATATTCCTCCAAAAACTATCGAAAGCACAACTTACGATTTTAACTCTTTATTAGAATCAGACTTCCTTCTCACTACAAATGTAGAAACATTTCTTAATGCCCCTAAAGATTTTCCGAAAGGATCGGAATCCTTAAATAACATTATCATTTGCATGACAACGCGTAATCGCGACCATCATGTACAATTTCTGATTGGGGATAATCACAGAACATTTTGGATACGTCACCACGATGCACAATCCTGGTCTGAGTGGTCCGTATTTATTTAAAACGATAAATTCATAAAGTAAGGGAAAAGGCTGGAAGCTAGCCCAGCCCTAAAGCTCTTGTTATTCGTCGTCAGAATCACTAATAACTGTTAATTCCAAAGGACCGAAATTGTCATTATTTTGGAAAGATGTGGCAACAACAGGCACCACGTTTTGAGGCCGTTGTTCTCTAGTCATCGTCAACTCTAAACGGAATAAATGCTTTACAATAGCGATACGAATATCTCGAATCAGACTTTCGAATAGTAAGAACGACTCATGTTTAAATTCGATAAGAGGATCTTTCTGACCGACAGTACGTAAACCTACTTCACTACGTAATAAATCCATATCGACAAGATGAATTTTCCATTGCTCATCGATATGCATAATCATGACCGAGCGTATAATATCTTTACAGATACCCTGAGCATCTACTTCATCCCCAGCTGCTTCTGTAATTTCCTGCACCATAGAAGCAAACTTATTCTGAAGAACTTCTATAAGATCATCAGCCACCTGTTCTGCAATGGCATCTATAGAATTCAATCTTTTCAATTCTTCAATATTCAACTGCAGAGGGAAAGAATAGTTCATCCATTCTTCTAGCTTAGGAAGAGAATTCCCTTTAGGATGATCACCGCTCATGATCAACGAAGCGATCATCAATGCAACATGATATATGGATTCCTTAGCTAAACTAAAGATATCTTCAGAGCGTAGAACATCATTACGAAAAGCATAGATCGTCTGCCTTTGCTTATTCATAACATCGTCATATTCAAGAGTATGCTTTCGAATAGTATAGTTTCTTGCCTCAACCCGTTTCTGTGCTGTTTCAATGAGCTTATTGAACATAGGATCCGACATAGCCTCTCCTTCAGGAGGACGGAAATGACGAATCAACGCATTTAACTTGGGAGATGCAAATAAACGCATCAAACGATCTTCAAAAGATAGGAAAAATTTAGCCGAACCAGGATCTCCTAAACGTGCACAACGCCCACGTAACTGCCTATCAATACGGCGTGACTGGTGCCGACTCGTACCAATAACATGAAGACCTCCAACAACTACAGCTTCTTCATCCAGCTTAATATCTGTACCACGACCAGCCATATTGGTGGCTACCGTCACAGCTCCTAGCTTTCCTGCTGCTGCAATAATCTCTGCTTCTTGAGCATGGTTTTTCGCATTTAAAACTGTATGTTCTATACGATTTTGTCTCAAAATACGAGAAAGCTTCTCAGAAACCTCTACAGACTCCGTTCCTATGAGAATGGGGTTCCCCACTGCATGTATACGGGCAATCTCCTTAACAATCGCGTGGTACTTTTCACGCTCTGTCATATAAAATTCGTCATTATGGTCTACACGCAAACATGCTTTAAACGTAGGAACCTGCAATACGTATAGATTATAAATCTCTTTAAACTCTTTAGACTCAGTAATCGCTGTTCCCGTCATACCCGCGAGTTTTTCATACAGACGGAAGAAATTCTGTAAGGTAACTGTAGCAAAAGTTTGTGATTCCTTACGGATAGTAACATGTTCTTTTGCTTCTATTGCTTGATGCAGTCCTTCGGAAAAACGACGACCTGGTTGTGGGCGGCCTGTATGTTCGTCAATGATGACAATTTGATCATTACGAACAATATAATCCACATCGCGTTCCATAAGAAGATGCGCTCTTAATAGTTGGCGCAAGCCATGAGCTCGAGCTTTTCTCCTGGTATCTTCTTCGGAAATTGCTATTTTTCTATTGATTTTGTCTGTCGGAGATAACGAATCGTCACTATCTATAAGAGCATATTCATGCCCCATGTCCATCATGACAAAATCTTCAGCAGAACCTCCAGCCTTATCCACCCACTGTTGCATGCCACGATCTGTCAATTCAAAATCATTATTATGTTCATCAACAATGATATAAAGCTGAGATAGCTTCTCTAAACTCTCTTCTTTATTTTGCTCAGCATGATAATAAGTATCCCATTTATCTATCATTGCTCGCAAATCAGGGTGTTCGCGTACTCTACGCAAAACACGGTTTAAAGGCATTCCCTTACTAACCAACCATAAGCTACGACAAAACTCAGAGATAGCTTCAATAACTTTTTTATCCTTAGGGAGGATATCCATATCCAAGAACAATTCTAGTCCCCGTCTCGCTTCAAGAGCTAACTGGTTACATAACTCCCTTTGTAACTGAACGAGGTCAGCAACTTTATCTTTAAGTTCGAAATAAACAGGATTATGTTTTTCCCCGGGCCCAGAAATAATTAAAGGGGTTCTAGCTTCATCAATTAAAATTGAATCCACTTCATCGATAATAGCAAAATAAAACCCACGACCGACCTGCTCATCAACAGAAGTTGCTATAGAATTATCTCTGAGATAATCAAACCCGAACTCTGATGCTGTACCGTAGACAACGTCACAACGATAAATTTCTTTTCTTTTTTCTAAAGGAGATCCAGATATCAATACTCCGGTAGTTAAACCTAACCAACGCAATATAGAGCCAACCCACTCACAGTCCCTTTGAGCAAGATAATCATTAACTGTGACTAAATGCACAGGCTTGCCTGTTAATGCATTTAAATATAGAGGCATAACAGCAGTGAGAGTTTTCCCCTCTCCTGTCTGCATCTCAGTTATAAAGCCCTTGTGCATAGCTATAGCACCAAGAACTTGCACATCATAGGGAACCATGTCCCAATTTTGATGATAACCTGATACTTCTACAGGAGTTCCTGTTAAACGCCTGCACACGTTTTTAACTACGGCATAAGCCTCGGGAAGCATATCATCTAAGGATTCGCCTTCCTGATAACGCTTTTTTAACTCTACTGTTTTATTACGTAACTCCTCATCAGACAAAGGAGCTAGCATCTCATCATAGAGGTTTACCTTATCCACAAGTTTTTGAAATTTTTTTAAGGTGCGCTCTTGAGAAGATCCAAAGAAACGTTTAAGAAAATCTAACATACGTCGCTTAATTTAATATAATTGCTTGGAAAATAATCTATTAATTCCTACGAAAACTCATCTGCTAATACCATACTCGATTATGGTGAATAAAAGGAACAAAAGTTCCCTCTCTTATATTCTTCTTTCTCCAGAAAAGGAGGCAAAAAACTTTTATCATAAAGATAGAGAAATAAAAAAAGAATTTAAGCAGCAAGTAGCGTATCTACTTCTACAACATGCTGATGATTCAAAGGTAGCTTTCGGCGTAAATTACGCATAATTTGCGAACGACGCTTCTTTTGCTGCAAAGACACATCTTGACCTGACAAAAATGCTTGTATTTCATAAGCAGTGTCAAAATTCCCTGAACGAGCCTCACAAGCACTCAATAATTCTAAAGTTTCTGAGGAATGATTGAGCTGTACAGCCTTTTTTGCGTACTCTAAACCAGCTTCTGCTGTCACTATTGATGCATATCCAACTCCTGACAGCCAGGCTAAAGCTTTGCATGCCGTAGGACAATCAGGGAACTTCTGAATCACTTTAAGGTACATCTTCTCAGCATCAGAATATTTCTTTAAACAACATAAACTAAAGCCGTAACCCAAACTACATTGCCAATCCTCAGCATATGTACAACATTGAAATGCTAAACCCCAGCAATATTCAGCTAGATGGTGATCACCTTGATCCATAGCTGCTAAAGCAGCGTGCTTCATCAACAAAGCATCTCCTCGGGACCACAAATCACTGCTTTGATAAATAAGCAGAGCTTTTTTAGATCGCCCTTGTTTTTGTTCACATAAACCGATGTTGAATAGAGACTCCTCTCTATAAGCCGGCTCTGACAATAACTTGCGAAATAGCTTCCCAGCTTCTAAATAATTACCACAAATACGAGAAGAGTGAGCCAAATTATAGATAACTTTTAAAGGGCACGGACCTAAAGTATAGGCACGATTATAAAACTCTATAGCGTCTTGGTACCGCTTAGATATAAAATAAATATCTCCAACAGTAATGTAGGTCTCTTGATGGGATAGCGGAGAAATCCACGGTTCAATTACACTACACGCAGCATCTAAGTCCCCGACATGCACTAAAGCTGATGCATACTTCGCGGCATCTTGTTCTTCAAATATCTCTTTCGAAACTAAAGAAAAGGCGTGACACGATTCTTTATACGCACCATGACGGTACGCTTTGTAGGCAATCTCTAACAAAAATTGAGGCCCACGTAAATTTAACCTTCGTGCTTCGTCTAATAGTTTTTCTACCTCGTCAAAACGACTCAAATTGCGAAGAATACGCATGTAGTCAAATAAACACTGACGACGGTAACAACGTTTTTTTAAGATGGGTAAGAGTTTTTGTTCTGCGACAGACCATTCCTTCAGCTCCATGCTCAGATGAACTTCTCGAATCACCTGAACTGCGTAACGACGGAAACGGGAAACGTGACAATAGACTTTAAAAACTAAAGCTGTTGTCAAACTTGCAACTAAAGCCCATAGGATGACTAGCCACATAATTCGCCAACTCTCTCTTTTCTCTCTCTTTGCAATACCAAAAAAAACCTTTAAAGTCTTTAAAATTATTCTCTCAAAGAACGCCCTAAAGATTGTCCCATAAGGCAACGCGTTTCCAATCCCATGCGCGAATTTTTCAATAAATCTGCGTCAAATTGCACAGATCCCGGCTGAAACAACACAATAACAGTAGATCCGCCTATCTCAAAAAAGCCTTTCTCATCACCTTTAGAATACTTTTCCCCAGGTTTGTAGGTTTGAATAATAGAGCCAACATTTAATGCCCCTACTTCTAGGTAAAGTACATCTCCAAAAGCCTCCGTTTTCAGCTCAGTTAGTGTACGCTTATTTTCACAAAAAATATTAAAATTATCTTTTAATGCCATCGGATGTACAGAAAATAAATACCCGTTGATAATGCGCGTTGGCCCCGGCAAACAATCTACTGGAAAGTGGAAACGATGGTAGTCAAAAAGGGCTAAACGGGCAAAAACCACACTGCCGGAAGCATATTTTTCAACAAGTTTATGGTCTCCTAAAAGTTTTGAAAGAGAAAAGCGCTTCGATTTAACAACGAATTCTCCAAATTCCGCTATGTTCGGATAAATCAGATAGGCACCATCTACAGGCGTCACACAGATATTGTCTCCTTGAGCAATTGGTCGCGCTTCAGGGAGGAGCTCTCTAGTAAAAAAATCATTGAAAGAGGAAAACTCGGAAAGAGATTTTTTGAAGTCTTTTGTGTTGATATGATTTTTCTTTACAAATCCGGGGATTTTTCTACGTGTCCAAGAACGTTTTTGAATCCAACCATAGATACGTGACAGGATTGGAGATCTAGATAATAGCGTGGAGAGTCTTTTTCCTAATTTAGAGCTATATAGAAACGTCATAGTTTTTTCATAACATACAAATTCCGTCACTCTTTGATTAGTTAAACGATCAATATACTGCAGTTTCTTCACTTGTCCTCGACCTATGAGATCAAAACAGGCGACTATAGAAAGTTATTAAAAATATTCCAAACTAATTAAATAGAAATCGTTAAAAAACCTGCCTACATCTTTAATGGAGAACCTGATATCCTAACTCTCAAGTTAGTTTTATTTTCATCCATTTTCATGATTAAAAACGATACTATTGCTGCCATAGCCACACCTCCCGGAGAAGGAAGTATTGCCATTGTCCGTGTATCGGGACCAGAAGCTATTCAAATCACAGACAAAATTTTCTCCGGGTCCGTACCGTCTTTTTCTTCCCACACAGCACATCTAGGCACGGTAAGTTACAATGGCCAGCAGATCGATCAAACTCTTTTATTAATCATGCGAGCTCCGCGTTCATTCACGGGGGAAGATGTGATCGAACTCCAGTGTCATGGAGGCTATTTTTCCTGCTCCCAAATCTTAGCAGCTTTGATAGCCGAAGGAGCTCGCCCTGCTCTCCCTGGAGAATTTTCTCAACGCGCATTTCTCAATGGAAAAATTGATCTTATTCAAGCAGAAGCTATTCAAAATATTATTGCTGCTGATAGTTTAGACGCCTTTCATATAGCGCAGAACCATTTCCAAGGACACTTCTCAAAGAAAGTTCAACAAATTTCTTCGTTGATTATCGAGTCTCTAGCCTTTATTGAAGTTCTTGCGGATTTCCCCGAAAAAGAACAGCCAGATATGGAGGACCCGCTGCATCGACTAAATGAGGCGATTTTGATCATCGAAGACCTCATTGCTAGTTTTGATCAAGGGCAAAAGATTGCTCAAGGAACGAGTATTATATTGGCAGGCCACCCTAATGCAGGAAAATCTTCTCTTCTTAACGCTCTAACTAATAAAAATCGCGCCATCGTTACGGATATCCCCGGAACTACAAGAGATATATTAGAAGAAACCTGGATGTTACAAGGGAAACGTATTCGACTTATCGACTCTGCAGGACAACGAGAAACCAATAATCCTATAGAACAAGAAGGTATTGAGCGGGCACTTGCTGCTATGGAAGAGTCCGAGGCAATTCTTTGGGTTATGGATGTCACTCAACCTCCACCACCTCTTCCAGAAATCTTAATGCGAAAACCCTCCCTCCTTCTTTGGAACAAATCCGATCTTGGAACACCCCCTCATATTGAAACTACCTTGCCCCAATTAGCTGTCTCAGCAAAAACAGGGGAAGGTATTTTTGAGCTCAAACAATTTATCCAAAAATGGATGCAAAAACAACAGTTGGGCAAGAATGCAAAAGTCTTTCTTGTTTCTTCGCGCCATCATACAATACTACAACAGATGCGCACATATTTGCTCTCAGCTCAGGAAGGACTGCAGCATCAATTCCCCCCTGAGTTCATTGCTTTAGAATTAAGACAAGCTCTTCAGACTACAGGGAATCTTTCTGGATCTGAAATTAACGAAACGATACTGGGAGAAATTTTTAGCAGGTTTTGTATTGGGAAATAGAGATTGCATTAAAAATTTTATTCTTTCCACTTTAGACGAGCTCTTCCCTGATCCACAACCGTCATTAACGGGGTGGAGAACTCCGTTTCAACTCCTTGTTGCTATTTTACTTTCAGGAAATTCTACCGATAAAGCTGTAAATGCTGTAACCCCCAGGTTGTTCTCCCTGGCTCCTGATGCGCAGACTTTAGTGCAACTGCCCTTAGAAAACTTATACTCCCTAATCTCGCCTTGCGGCCTCGGCAGGAGAAAAGCTGCCTACTTACATAATTTAGCGAAGATATTGTTAGAAAAATACACTGGGGAACCCCCGGCTTCTCTAGAGCTACTAACACAATTGCCAGGAGTGGGAAGGAAAACTGCATCTGTTTTTTTAGGAATTATTTATAAAATACCGACCTTTCCCGTAGATACGCATATCTTAAGATTATCCCAACGTTGGGGAATCTCTAATAAACGAAGTCCTTCAGCAGCCGAAAAAGATCTCGTTCTTTTTTTCGGAGAATCTAATTCTCCAAAACTCCATTTACAACTCATCTATTACGCCAGAGAGTACTGCCCTGCTCTCTACCACGACACAAACAAATGCAAAATATGTGCGTATTTAACCAGAAGATCTTATGAAAAAAAAAACAAACAAAACCCCTTAAGAAATAATATGTTCTGTTTTTAAAAATAGAAAGAGTTTCGTATAAAGTTTTTCCTCTGTATATGTCGTGAATGAAATTTACTTTGCTTTCTAACGTAGAAATCTTTTAGACTGGGCACCTACTTACTACCTCGATATCGCAATTTTTTAATATAATGAATAAAAACGCTTCTAATAGGGCTAGTTCTAAAAAAGAGCTCTCTGTTTGGTCGATAGGAGGCTCTATTTTCGCCATGTTCTTTGGAGCGGGCAATATAGTATTCCCACTAGCCTTGGGTTATCATTACCACGCTCATCCTTGGCTTGCTTGTTTCGGCATGATCCTCAGTGCTGTCTGCGTTCCCTTACTGGGCTTATTCAGTATGTTATTGTATTCCGGAGATTATAAAGCTTTTTTTTCTTCCATTGGAAAAATGCCCGGAATGTTTTTCATCATAGCAATTTTATGTTTGATAGGTCCTTTTGGAGGGATACCTAGAGCGATCGCTGTTTCGCATGCCACTTTAGTATCTCTATCGGATTCAAAAACAACATTCATTCCTAATCTTCCTATTTTTAGTTTGATTTGTTGTATTTTGATTTATCTATTTGCTTGCAAACTCAGTAAACTTATCCAATGGTTGGGTTCTGTATTTTTCCCAGTGATGTTAGTGACTCTCATTTGGATAATCTTTAAAGGATTAATCATTCCTGCAAATCCTAGCTTTATGGAATCAGTAAGCTCCAAACAAGCATGGTCAGCAGGAATTATAGAGGGCTTCAATACTATGGACCTTCTTGCAGCCTTCTTCTTTTGCTCTATTGTTGTAATTTCTATAAGGCAACTGCTAGAAAATGGAGAGGCTAGTGATGAAACACCTTTAAACTTTCAAAAAATCAATAAAAAAGACAAACGCACTTTAGGTTTAGCTTTTGCTTTAGCTGCAGCACTTCTTGGATTAATTTATCTAGGATTTGCGTTGTGTGCTTCTCGGCACGCAGGCTTGCTAGCCCATGTAAGTAAAGGACAAATTCTAGGAAGAATTTCTGCTATTGCTCTCGGACCAAATAGTTTATTAACCGGTGTATGTGTGTTTGTAGCTTGCTTAACGACAGAGATAGCTTTAGTTGGGATCTTTGCTGACTTTTTAGCCCGCATCATCTCATCAAAAAGAATGACGTACTCTAATGCAGTAATTTTCACTCTGATACCCTCATACCTAATTTCTATTTTAAACTTCGAAAATATCAGTCTCCTTCTATTACCTTTACTACAGCTAAGTTATCCTGCATTAATCGCTTTGACTTGCGGAAGTATTGCTTATAAGTTGTGGAATTTCCGACACGTCCAAGCTTTGTTTTATTTAACCCTCTCTCTTACAATCGTTTTACGGTTGGTGAGTTGAGTTAACGCTTGTATTTGCTAACTAGCATAAAGTTATGGTTTTAAACGCTTTAGCTGGCTTTCGTCAAACAGCGATGGATTACCTCGCTACGAATCGCCACGACATTGCTTTAGATTTTTCTGGAGATTGTTACAATATCCGAATTCCTGATGAAGATTCTCCTGATGGAGATTGGGTCAGCACGTTAAAATTCAGTAACATTGACAATCTGACCTTTGCCTCATGCAGCTGCCCTGATGGGGATTGTTGTGTTCATTTGATGACAGCGTTCTTCTCTGCTTATGATGCACACGGATGGTTGCCCCTACACCATAAATTTAACTTATCTTTCTGGTATGCGCTATTCCTTAAGTTATTCACAGAAGGAGCGCGGCTACACGCCGATGGTGATAAACACTATTCTATAGCATCTTCTCATGTCTCTTTAGAGATTTCCGCACTGTCTCCCGAAGCTTTTACAGAATGGTTGCCTATCGTCCATCAATCTGCAGAACCTAACATCGCTACAGAGAAAACCTTCCTACAATCTGCCCTATATCGTATAGCAAAACGCTTCTTTTTCTTCGCTGAAGCAGGAGCAAAATTAGATCTTATTGAAAACAATCAAGGATTCCCTACGCAATTTTCTCTACAATGGCAAGGGATCTCTCTAAAAGGAGAAATTCTTGATTTCGCTACTTTAGAATCCCTATTTCCTAAGATCAATTTCGCACAAACGTCTCTTCCTGGAAATTACCAAGATTTCTCCGTCACAAAAGTGCGTGTCGCTCCTGAAGAATCTAAAATATATTTCACAATCAACCCTGTACAACAGGATGATAAAAATCAGACTGTAACAAAACTGGGTTCCGTCGGCTATGTAGCAGGATCTCAACTGGTAATTTTGCCTCCACAAGAAACTTCTGTTTCCATCTATGTACTTTCCCTGCTTCCCGCAACATTGAAAAAACAGATACTCTCTCTACTACATTATGACGCTGAGAAACGCCCTATCCGCTACTCTATCCATTTCTTAAGGGATTCTTCTTTATCTTTTTCAGCATATTTAGAGTCCCCTGGCGATTTAGAAAATGGGGAATTAATCTACCCGGATTTTTGCTATGTACCCGAAAGAGGACTATTCACAATAGAGGGACTACTTTCTCCTCAAGTCTCCTTTATTATTAAAGCAGATCAAGTTGAAGAGTTTTTAAATAACGAGGGTTCGTTAATTCGAGAACCAGGATTCGAAGTATTTACTAACCAAGTTCCTGAAGGGCAACTCACCTATAACATTACACAACAAGGCGTTCTGTTATTCCATTACAATACAGGTAATCCTGCTTCTATCGACATTCATTATGGTCCTTGGACATATTACTCAGGGCAAGGCTTCTTCTTACAAAGAAAAGCTGATCTAGAGATTCAAGATGGTTTAATCGTAGAGGCCGACCAAATTCCTAGCTTCATCATGAAGCATGAGGTTGTGTTAAGGACTATTCCTAACTTCTTTGCTCCTACACCACCATTAAAAAATCTCTTTTTTGAAGTACATAAAGAAACTAAGGGGTCTGGGTTATATTTAAAACCAGTATTTCAAGGACTCGAAGAAGAAAATTATCGATTATTTGGCGTTTTCCTTTATCGAGAAAATCTTGGATTTAACTTACTTCCAACTCCTTTACAGTCATTATGTTCTCTACCAAAGAAAATTCCTCCAGAACAAGTCCCTGACTTTATTAATCAGAATTTCCAAAACGATAAGCTTGTATTTGTAGATCCTCAGCTTCGCCTACCTGAAACTTTTGAGCTTGTCATACGATCCATAACACGTCCTCACCCATCCTCTCCTTTGCATTTGCAGTTAGAACTCAAAACAAACATCGGTTCTATACCTTTAGGTACGGTACTACAAGCCCTAAAAAATAAAAGAGCTTTTGCTTTTACTAAGGCAGGTTTCTTAAATTTCCAACACTGCCTATTCCAATTTTTAAAACAATTCATTGCTTCTCAAAAGTGTCTCATCCCTGAAAACACCGTAATAGCGACAGTCACTGATATTTTTAAATTGGATGCTTTAGCTCCGTTATCTACTCATGAAAAAATTCAAGCCAGTGAATCTGATCTAGCTTTCTTCTCACAACTTAAAGCGGCATGTCTTCCTCCTATTCCACAAAGCCTGTTCTCTACGGATCACAAGCTGCGCCCGTACCAAAACAGCGGCTTATTATGGTTATGGTTCTTGTACAACCACCGTCTATCTGGATTACTTTGTGATGAGATGGGATTAGGGAAAACACACCAAGCTACAGCTCTATTAGATATTGTTTTCCAATCTGCAGAACCTACAGAACGTCCCAAGTTTCTTGTTGTTTGTCCAACAAGTGTTCTTCCTCACTGGGAACACACATTAGCAACGCATTTGCCTACAGTAAGTATTTTTTCTTTTCATGGTCCGAATAAACCTGAACATCTGCCTCCTGCCGATGTGATTATCACCTCATATGGCACTCTAAGGCAAAATTACGCCAAGTTTTACAAGCTTTCATTTACCGTCACGGTATTCGATGAAATTCATATGGCTAAAAACAAAAATAGCCAAATTCACAAGATTCTTTGTCGATTGGACTCCCAAATGAAATTGGGTTTAACAGGTACCCCTATAGAAAATAACCTTCTAGAGTTTAAGGGTCTCTTAGATATCATTCTCCCCAACTACCTCCTATCAGATGCTTTATTTAAAAAGCTCTTCACAAAAAAGCATACTGCTGAAGTAGATGATGAAATTATCCCTTCTCAGGATTTGTTATTAAAATTAACGCGGCCTTTCATCTTAAGAAGAACGAAAAAACTTGTTCTTCCTGAGCTTCCTGAAAAAGTAGAGTCGATTATTCCTTGCACTTTGTCTCCAGAACAGAAGAAGTTGTATCTATCTACATTGAAAAGAGAAAAAGCGCAAATTCAACAACTGGAATCTCCAGAAGAACAAACAGTCAACTACCTCCACGTATTTGCATTGTTGAATCACTTAAAACAAATTTGTAACCATCCTGCGATTTTCTTTAAAAATCCTGATAAATACAGAGAACACGAGTCAGGGAAATGGGAGGCTTTTGTACGTCTTCTCCATGATTCATTATCATCGGGCTATAAGGTTGTTGTCTTTTCACAATACATTCACATGATTCGCATTATCATGTTGTATCTTGAAGAGATCGGGGTGAAATATGCCTCTATTCAAGGGAAATCCTTAAATAGAAAAGAGGAAATAGAATACTTCACTACAGATCCAGAGTGTCGCGTATTCGTAGGTTCGTTACTCGCAGCAGGAACAGGAATTAACCTCACTGCTGGAAATGTCGTCATTATGTACGACCGTTGGTGGAACCCTGCCAAAGAAAATCAAGCTTTGGATCGTGTCCATAGAATAGGACAGAAAAATACTGTATTTATTTATAAACTCATGACTGAGGATACGTTAGAAGAACGTATCCACTACCTGATTGAAAAGAAAATTCGTCTATTAGACAAGGTGATTTCTACTCAAGATTCGAACATTCTCCACATGTTAAATCGAGAAGACCTCATTACCATTCTATCATACAAAGACGAACATGGTGGAGTCGATACTACAAGCAACACCTCAGAAGAAGATGAAGCATCTCTATTCTAAAATTAGGGAAAATTGCAAAAATTTACTGAGAAAGCTTTAAGTAGCCCCGATAAGTAAATACAGCGCCTAAAAGTCCATAAATATAGGCACGATTTTTAGGCCACGTCACAGTCAGTCCAGCATCCGTAGCAAATAACAGGATAACCATAGCAAAGACAAGAAGCCCTGCTCCTAAAAATAGCGCAACAAGTGGCCAATGCTGTAACCAACTCCAATCAGATTCAGATTGTTCGGTAGGCTTTTGGAAAGTATTTTGATCACTAAGAACAGCTTCCCAATCTTCTGAAGAAACAGCAAAAAGATCTTCAGATTCTCCCTTTGCAGAGCCTTCTGGGAAAGAAATGTGACATGAAGAAAATCCTCCTGAAGCTACTGGAGGATCTTGAAGGAATGCACTGCAATACGGACACTGGGGCATGTGCATGGATACGCTACCTTCACACTTCCAACACGTGCGCTGCATCTCTGCTTCTTTAGCAAATGGCATGGCAACCTACCTTCCCCAACCTAGGGCTTAATACAAAGAAACAGAAAGTTTCTTCTATGTCAATTTGTACGCATTACAGATAATTACAGTACATAACTTAAATTATAATTTCTATTGGGAAAAAATCAATGCTGAAAATTAATCTTTAGATCTAGAATAAGCAAAAAGCTCCTCATAAAATAATACTAAGACCTAGCGTCTTAAAAAACATCTTCTTAAGGACTTTTAAATTTCGATACTTACGAGAATTGGGAATAAAATATGAGTACAGATTTTGACTGTGTTGTTATTGGTGCTGGACCTGGCGGTTATGTTGCAGCAATTACTGCTGCGCAACAAGGATTAAAGACAGCACTTATTGAAGAACAACAAGCCGGAGGGACATGTTTAAATCGTGGTTGTATTCCATCTAAAGCCCTATTAGTAGGTGCAGGAATTGTTTCTCAAATTAAACATGCAAAGCAATTTGGGATACATATTGACGGCTATTCCGTAGACTATCCCGCAATGGTTCAAAGAAAAAATTCGGTCATCAATGGAATACGTCAAGGATTAGAAGGTCTAATACGAAGTAATAAAATTACTGTATTGAATGGTCGAGGATCGCTAATCTCATCCACAGAGGTAAGAGTAAAAGGTCAAGATACTTCGGTAATTAAAAGTAAGTATATTATCATAGCTACAGGTTCAGAATCTCGTCCTTTCCCCGGTGTGCCATTTTCATCTCGCATTCTATGTTCTACGGGCATTTTAAACCTTACAGAACTTCCTAAAAAACTCGCTATTATCGGTGGTGGTGTCATTGGTTGTGAATTTGCCTCCCTATTTAATACTTTAGGAGTAGAAATCACTATCATAGAAGTCGCGGATCAGATCCTTTCGGTAAATAACGCGGATATTTCCAAAACAATGTTCGACAAATTCTCACGGCAAGGAATCCGCATCATCACGAAAGCTTCTATCAATGCACTTGAAGATATTGGAGATCGTGTAAGACTCACTGTAAACGAACAAACAGAAGAATATGATTATGTTCTCGTCGCGATCGGACGTCAATTCAACACTACGGATATAGGTTTAGATAACGCAGGGGTCATTCGCGATGACCGTGGTGTTATCCCTGTAGATGAGACTATGAGAACCAATGTCACGAATATTTTCGCTATTGGAGATATCACAGGAAAATGGTTACTTGCTCATGTTGCCTCTCATCAGGGGATTGTCGCAGGGAAAAATGCTGCAGGTCATAATGAAATTATGGATTATTCTGCAGTGCCTGCAGTCATTTTCACCTTCCCCGAAGTTGCTATGGTAGGTCTTTCTTTAGAAGCCGCACAACAACAAGGCATTCCTGCGAAACTAACAAAGTTTCCTTTCAAAGCTATTGGGAAAGCTGTTGCCATGGCAGAGGCTGACGGTTTTGCAGCTATCATCAGCCACGAGACTACACAACAGATTCTAGGTGCTTATGTTGTCGGTCCACACGCAGCATCATTAATTGCAGAAATGACCCTTGCTGTATGTAATGAACTGACATTACCTTGTATCTATGAAACTATACACGCTCATCCAACACTTGCTGAAGTTTGGGCTGAGAATGCGTTATTAGCAACAAATCACCCTCTTCATTTACCTCCTCAAAGACTATGAATGATACTCCTAACGAAATACAAAAACCCCAACAAGGCAAGCGTCTCTCAGAACGTTTCCCTAAATGGTTAAGGCAAGTTTTACCTAAAGGCTCTGTCTTTGACTATACCGACAAAACTATAAAACGTACTGGCATGGCTACGGTATGCGAGGAAGCGCTTTGCCCTAATCGTACTCGCTGCTGGTCAAGAAAAACAGCAACGTACTTAGCTTTAGGAGATGCTTGTACTCGACGTTGTGGATTTTGTAATATCGATTTCACAAAGAAACCCCTACCTCCAGATCCTGATGAACCTAGAAAAATAGCAGAATCAGCAAAGATCCTTCAGCTTAAGCATATCGTATTAACTATGGTAGCTCGCGATGACCTAGAAGATGGAGGGGCGAGTTGTTTAGTACGTATTATTGATACTCTTCATCAAGAGCTCCCTGAATCTACTATAGAAATGCTTGCTTCCGACTTCCAAGGAAATGTCGATGCTTTGCATACCCTGCTAGATTCAGGATTAACCATTTATAATCACAACGTTGAAACTGTCGAACGTCTCACGCCTATGGTGCGACATAAAGCCACGTACCGGCGTTCTTTATTTATGTTAGAGCAAGCTGCGTTATACCTCCCAGATCTTAAAATCAAATCAGGAATCATGGTAGGTCTCGGAGAACAAGAAAGCGAAGTAAAACAAACATTAAAGGATCTTGCAAATCATGGTGTAAGTATCGTCACCATAGGACAGTATTTACGTCCTTCAAGATTACACATACCAGTAAAAAGCTATGTGACTCCTGAGACTTTTGATTACTACCGGAGAGTAGGAGAATCTTTAGGCCTCTTTGTTTATGCAGGGCCTTTCGTAAGATCCAGCTTCAATGCTGATATTGTTTTAAACGATATAGCAAATAAACAATCTGCAAGAGCAAAAAGCTAGAACTCATGTGCATTTCTGCTTCACTTTCTTAAAAGCGCTTGCGTTTTTAAAAGGCTTTTGTAGATCTAAATTTGTACAGCTATAACTACATATTAAAGAACTTTTGTGATCTCATGTTGATAGAAATCAAAAACATATTTAATGTTTAATGTTCACGATTGGCACTAATCCCCCCTTTTGTTATGGTGAGTAAAAAGGTATGCGTGGGTTATGTTTCGTAGTTCTATTTCTTGTTGCTTATTCTTTATAATGACCTTATTTTGCTGTACAAGTTGTAACAGCAGATCGCTCATCGTTCATGGGCTTCCAGGAAGAGAAGCTAATGAGATTGTCGTTCTTCTTGTTAGCAAAGGTGTCGCCGCACAAAAGCAACCACAGGCTGCTGCTTCTACAGGAGGAGCCTCTTCAGAACAACTATGGGATATTTCTGTTCCTGCAGAGCAAATTACAGAAGCATTAGCAATTTTAAATCAGGCTGGTCTTCCTAGAATGAAAGGCACAAGCCTCTTAGATCTATTCGCCAAACAAGGTCTTGTCCCATCAGAAATGCAAGAAAAGATCCGGTACCAAGAAGGTCTTTCTGAGCAAATGGCCTCTACCATTAGAAAAATGGACGGGATTGTTGACGCGAGTGTACAAATTTCCTTCACCACAGAAGCTGAAGATAATCTTCCTTTAACAGCATCAGTTTACATTAAGCATCGTGGAGTTTTAGATAACCCTAATAGCATTATGGTCTCTAAAATTAAACGCTTGGTTGCCAGTGCTGTTCCAGGGCTGTCTACAGAAAACGTTTCTGTAATTAGTGACCGAGCCTCCTATAGTGATATTACGATTAATGGCCCTTGGGGATTGACCGATGAAATTGATTATGTCTCCGTATGGGGCATCATCCTAGCAAAATCCTCACTAGGCAAATTCCGTTTAATCTTTTACTTCTTAATACTTACCCTATTCATCATCTCTTGTGGATTACTTTGGGTAATTTGGAAAACACATACATTGATTCTTTCCTTAGGTGGAGCAAAAGGGTTCTTCGATCCAGCTCCCTATTCTAAAGTTGCCCTAGAGACTAAGAAACCCGAAGAAGGTGCTGGAGAGAAAAAAGAAGGACAAGCTCAACCTAATCCAGAGGATACAGAAGGTCCTAAAGACAATGCACCAGAGGCAACAGAAGGAAACGAAGAAAATGAGGGTGTCTAGTGACCGCCAACACTTTTGGAACGTTGAACATCTTAATGAAGTATTCCAAAGAAGACGATCTTGCAAATTTTTTGCCAGAGGATCTCTTGGTTTCACCTACGCATCATGAGGATATCCCTCTCAGTTCTTTATCCTTCACTATGTGTTGGTTGGCAACAATTCATCCTTCATGGATTAGCGTTGCCATTAAAGATTTTCCAGAAGTCATACAACGGCAACTCCTCTCATGGCTTCCTGATTCTTTAGTTCAAGAATTGCTTCCCTTGCTTCCAGGAATTTCTATTGCTAAACAACGATGCTCTAATTTTGGTGCGTTTTACCTACTAGATATGTTGAGCAAAAAAATCCGTCCTCCAGGGATTATCGAAGAGATATTTCTTCCAGCTTCGCCGTTCAATGCTATGCTGTATTATTCCGGAACGACAAAGATGACGTTGATTAACTGCTTAGGATTGTTTGCTATAGCAAAAGAACTACGCAACATTGTGGATAAAGTAATTATCGATCGCGTGCATAAGATCCTATCTCCTACAGAGCAACTATTTTTGTCTTATTGCCAATCGCACCCTATGAAACATCTCGAAACGACAGAATTTCTTGTCTCTTGGGATAATGATAATGATTTCCGTAATTTTATTCACAAACAAGGCCTCCAATTTCTTGCTATAGCCTTGGCAAAAGAAGATGCCTCTTTCCTTTGGTATTTTCTACGTAGATTGGATATTGGTCGGGGGTATATTTTCGAACAAGCTCTACGAAAATCCTATGAACATCCCCACCGAGACTATTTTAAGAGCCAGTTAGAATTATGCATTAAGATCTTAGTACAGTAAGATCTCCAAAACTCAGAGCATGAACAAACAATAATGGAGACTTTCTCTTTTTTCCTTGCATATGAGTTGAGCGTTAATAATAAGGAATGAAAACAACGAAAAGAAGGAGCAGCGTTTCCTCTCTAAATATTAAAAAATCTTAGGGTTTTGTGCGCTGTTAAATGAATGAAGTTTTTTAGTCTAATTTTTAAACATGACGAAGTCGTACCGAATAAAAAAGTCCTTGCTCCGGAGGCTTTTTCAGCTCTGCTTGACGCTAAAGAACTCTTAGAAAAAACAAAAGAAGATAGTGAATCTTACACTAGGGAAACAAAAGAAGAATGTGAAGTATTACGTAAAAATGCAAAAGAGCAAGGTTTTAAAGAAGGCTGTGAACAATGGAATTCTCAACTTGCCTATTTAGAAAAAGAAACTCATAGTCTTCGTAATAAAGTTAAAGAAGCTCTTGTTCCTTTAGCGATTGCTAGTATAAAAAAGATTCTTGGTAAAGAATTAGAAATTCATCCAGAAGCCATTGTTTCTATTATTGCTAAAGCATTAAAAGAACTCACTCAACATAAAAAAATTATCATCCACGTAAACCCCAAAGATCTTGCACTTGTTGAGCAAAATCGTCCTGAGTTGAAAAAAATCGTTGAGTATGCTGATACATTGATCATTGCTCCTAAAGCGGATGTGACACAAGGAGGTTGTGTCATAGAAACAGAAGCAGGTATAGTAAATGCTCAGTTGGATGTACAATTAGCTGCTTTAGAAAAAGCGTTCTCTACTATACTAAAACAACAAAATCCTGTAGATGAAGCTCAACTTAAGCAAGAAGTGCCTGCTGATGACGCTCAGGACAAGCAAGAATAAAGGTATTTGACATCATGCGTTTCATTTTTCGTACTTTCCTGTGTATGTTTATCTTGATCGCACCGTGGTGTCTTGCAGATAACGGATTATACGATACCTCTTGTTCGTCTCGTTGTAACTCCCCTAAACCTACAGAGTTGCCTGTTGTTTCTCAACAACCTGAAGTAAAAAAAACTTACCCGCAACCTACATTTCGAGAAAGAGTCACAGCTGATGATGTTCTTCCTCGGGAACACCTGTCCGAAGGAAGTTTTTCCGATACCTATCCTGATCTGACTACTCAAGCAGTCATCTTAATTTTCCTTGCATTATCACCGTTCCTGATGATGCTGCTCACATCATATTTGAAAATTATCATTACTCTAGTTCTGTTAAGAAACGCTTTGGGTGTACAGCAAACTCCCCCCAGCCAGGTCCTTAACGGGATAGCCTTAATTCTTTCTATTTATGTGATGTTCCCTACCGGAGTTGCTATGTACAACGACGCTAGGAAAGAAATTCAAGGCAATGCGATCCCTAGAGATTTATTCTCAGCAGAAGGAGCAGAAACAGTTTTTGTCGCACTAAATAAATCCAAAGAACCGTTACGGTCATTTTTAATACGCAATACGCCAAAAAGTCAGATCCAAAGTTTTTATAAGATTTCTCAAAAAACATTTCCCCCAGAAATCCGAGAACATATGACTGCTTCGGATTTTGTGATTGTCATTCCTGCTTTTATTATGGGGCAGATTAAAAATGCTTTTGAAATAGGCGTTCTCATTTACCTACCGTTCTTTGTAATAGATTTGGTAACAGCCAACGTGTTGGTAGCTATGCAAATGATGATGCTTTCGCCATTATCTATTTCGCTACCTTTAAAATTACTTCTTGTTGTGATGGTGGATGGTTGGACGTTATTACTTCAAGGTCTCATGATTAGCTTTAAATAGGGATATGCCGTGATAGCACTTGCCGCAAGCTTTAAATCCATGCTCTTTGAGTATTCATATCAGTCACTGTTACTGATTTTGATTATCTCTGCGCCTCCTATTATCCTTGCCTCTATTGTTGGTATCATGGTTGCAATTTTCCAAGCAGCAACACAAATTCAAGAACAAACATTTGCCTTTGCAATTAAGCTCGTTGTTATTTTTGGCACCTTGATGATTTCCGGGGGATGGCTAAGCAATATGATTTTCCGTTTTGCTTCTCAAATCTTCCAAAACTTTTATAAATGGAAATAAACAGCTATGGCAATCTCTTTACCAGAGCTTGTTTCTGTTTTTGATTCTAAATACCTTGATTACATTTTGCAAAAGCCTCCAGCCTATGTTTGGAGTGTCTTTTTGCTGCTTTTGTCTAGGTTACTGCCTATATTTGCTATAGTTCCCTTCCTTGGGGGAAAACTCTTCCCCGCACCAATTAAAATTGGCATTGCGCTTTCCTGGGTCGCCATCATCTTTCCTAAAGTACTAATGAGCACCCATATAGCCAATTATCTTGACGACGATATGTTCTATATTCTCATTGTCAAAGAGATCTGTATTGGTACGTTAATCGGTTTTATTCTTTCTTTTCCTTTTTATGCTGCACAATCTGCAGGATCCTTTATCACTAACCAACAAGGTATTCAGGGTTTAGAAGGAGCGACATCGTTAATTTCTATTGAGCAAACCTCACCTCATGGGATCTTCTATCACTATTTTGTGACTATAGTGTTCTGGTTATCAGGTGGACATAGAATTGTCTTAACGATTTTACTACAATCTCTAGAGGTCATTCCTATTCATAAATTTCTCCCTATGGAGATGATGTCTCTAGATGCTCCTATTTGGGTTGCCTTAATTAAAATGTGCCAGCTATGTCTTATTATGACGATTCAGCTTAGTGCTCCAGCAGCTGTAGCTATGCTCATGTCTGACTTGTTCTTAGGAATTATTAATAGAATGGCTCCACAAGTGCAGGTTATTTATCTCCTTTCTGCCTTGAAAGCATTCATGGGTCTATTATTCCTGACTCTTGCTTGGTGGTTCATAGTCAAACAAATCGACTACTTCACACTAGCATGGTTTAAAGAAACACCGATCATGCTTCTCGGATCCAACCCTAAAGTCCTTTAGGGAGAACCATCTAAACTATCTATATTGAAAAAATATGCAGCGAAAAAGCCACGAAATTCCAGCAGCTTATTTCGCTAAGACTCTATAAATTTATAGAGGTTTCTGAGAAGAATCATTGCCCTTATTGTCCCCTAGTAAAATCAGAATCAAACATAGGACTAAAAACGAGAGTGTAAAAGGGAAAACATTCAAAAAGAAGAACAACAACAAGCCACAAAGAAGAGCATTCTTTGCGGGGCCGTTCTTCGCATAATAGCTCTGAAGATTTTTCAAAACCGCGCGAATTTCAGAATAAAAACCTAAAACCACTCCGCAGGCGACAAATAATCCACCTACCCAAGAGACAAAATCGGTAATAATACCAAATAGAACTAGCGCTCCACTGATGGCTTCTCGAGCGTGATGAGAAAAGAACCTCTTCATTCTTCCTACTTTAGGATTGGCATGCAAATCCTTCACCTTACGCTTCAAAGACTCAAACTGAGAGGACGACTCTTTTGAAGAAGAGTTTTCTTTTGGTGTCTCATCTGCCATAGCCTTACCTTTAAAAATCTTTTTTTATTTAAAAATACTTATAATACTCAATTATCAAAAAAAATATTTAAAGATAAATAAGAAATTTTTAATTATAATTTATTACTCTTTGGGGAACAGCGACATCGAGAAACAGCTCCTGTTTCTGGATCAATGAGATAGAGATAGTCTCCGGCATTTCCTAAGGTGAAATCAAAAATCTTTTTATTCAGCAAAGGAAGCAGATCGTATTGCGAAAGAAGAATCTGAGTCTTATCTCTTAACTCCATACGAAAATCCGTGCGTGTTTTAAACAGCTCTAAAGCAGCAGCTTCTCCATGCTCTTGAATAGATTGTTCTTGCCGTTTTACACTTTCCCAAATTCCCCCTCGGAGAGCTTCCAGCTCGCGATAAGCCACAGGGTGATCTATAATGGCTTCTAAGAGTAGGGGATCAGCAAATATCAAGTTCAACTTGATCATCCCTTGAGGTTTCTCTTCATAATGAAGAAAATTAAGTAGAGGTTGGATCGTTTTAGTGCCTCGCAGCATAGTATACAGAATCTCAGCCTCTTGCGAGGGTAATGTCAGAGTTTCAATGACATCAGCCCCAAATTTTTTCCCCCCTTGCAGAATCTCCTCTTTTTTATTTAGCAAAGCTTTCGTAACTGCGTACTCTGAACCTGGAGGCACGTATCCTGTATCCACATAAACACGTCGCAACAGGCGTATAAATAGTGCATGCCAGGATACTGAATCCGCGTAATCCTCTGGAGACTCTTGCAGAAGAGCATATAAATTAAACCTAGAGTTGTTAGGTGGTCGTGAAAAAGGAACTTTTAGAAGGCGGTATTTACGTTTTTTCGTGGTCGCTACCTTGGCTGTCTTTTTTGGAGAAGACGTTTCGGCATCTCTAGAAATCTTTTCCACGGCAGAGATTTTTTTAGCTTTTTCCTGATATTCTACCTCTGCACAGGCGGAGCGTTGTGCCGTAAAGAGATTTTCACTATTTTCTACCATCCGCGCATAAACGGAACGTTTTCTTGCATTTACAGCATCAAAAGACACCATAGAAACTAAAGAAGCCAGGCAGAGTAAAGTGAAAATGTAAGACTGCATCGTTATTTCCCCAAGGCAAATTGATATGTCAACACGCGCTCAGTACTCTTAGGAAAATGGCGATGGATGACCATTTGCATCCTCTCAGGAAGCTCTGGATCACTACCCCGAGGAACAATAGCCACTTGGGAGACGTTATCTAAAAGTAAAGAGGTTTCTACCTTACCGTGATTTCTTAAACTGCGTATGTGAAGTTCTAGTCTTCCCTCCTCTTTATGATAGTATAGAGAGCCCCCGACTTCTCCGGCAAGATCAGGATCCCGGTATACTCCACGATCAAAAACTACAGAACACAGCGCTCCCGGGACCTCTTCTATTTGAGATGTAGCGCGGAATAGAGTCCGCAGTTGCTTATACGCGTAGTTTTCCTGTAAAAAGGTTTTATATACCTTCTCATCACGTTTGGTAGAGCAAAACATGTGCCTTTGCCAAAACCCTAAAACACTGAATAGCACAGCGAATAGGGTGATGGATACCAAAACCTCCATAAGAAGGAAGGACCTTTTCTGTTTTTTTATAACGTTTATACTACTACGCATACACTTCGTTGCACCGATGTTGTATATTTTTGATTAGGGAAAATCTCAACGATGACATCGGCAAAACAAGCTTTTACCGTGTTCGTCTCTACACGCATTCCTTTGCGAATTTCTATAGAATACACATAAGGAACCCGTATCCCATTCCCTTGGCTTGTATAAACAACACAGGAGAGCTCACCCGAACCTGATGTAGGGAAATTTCCATTGAGCATTTGCTCTCGCATATTATCTTCAACGGCAAAAAAACAATAATCAATCACAGCGGGCAACTGTAGATTGATCACATCATCTTGGATAGATCTATGCACCCCACAGTAAAAACGAATACAAGGCATCAGCACTAGACAAACTAATGACAGTGACATCAATACCTCGATAAGCAGAAAACTCCGCTTTATCTTCTTTTTACGTAGTGCCATAGTCAACTCTACCCATCCTTTCTATTTGTTCCTGCTGCTCGCTGTGAAAAAACTATCAAGTCATCACCTTTGTCATTGATCTTCACAATGATTTCTTCACCCCAGGCGTCTTTCAATAATTTTTTCCCTTCTTTACACCATGCAGCTCCTTCAAGAACGGATTCTTTACGGTCTACGATCTCTTTTAAAGAAGATCCTCCTGTGGCATATTCCATCATTAAGATGTCGTACACCTTGGCACAGTTTTGCTCCGATTGGAAAGCTTTTCCTTTTTGAATGCTACCGCGCATATTAAAAGCTAAAGCTCCACCAACAATCCCGATCAATGTGATCACAACCATCATTTCAATCAATGTGATGGATTGTTTACGTTTTTGTTTTTTCATAACTTCTGTCCCGTTTGTCTATAAAATTTGAATATTGCTTGTTAATGGGATAAGGATTGCCAACATAATTATCCCGATAATTCCCCCAAGAAACACAAGAATCACTGGCTGGCACCACGAGGTTATCCAGGTGAGTGTTTTTTGAATATCTTCATTATAAATATGGGCGACATGGCCGAGAACATCAGCAAGATCTCCGGATTCCTCCCCCAAAGCAACCATCCCCAAGGCTAATTTCGGCACCCAGGGTCTTTTTGCCAACTCTTTGCTTAGAGAACTCCCTTCTATGACAGCGTGTATCATTTGTCGCATATCTTCACGTAGTACGTCATAGGGAACAGCTCCACAGCCAAGCTCTAATCCCTCTATCAAGGTTCCACCACCACGAAGAATCGCCGAAACTACAGAGCAGAACCTACTAAATCCCAATTTGACAAAGAAATTCTTCACTCCAGGCATAGAAAATAAAGCGCTCTCGCACCATCTTTTCCAGAAGGGTTTGCGTCGTGTAGCTATGATGCTCACTATTCCCGATCCTAAAAGACCTAGTATAAGATACTTGTATTTACACACGAAATCGCTAAGACCGAATACTATAGAAGTCAGCGTGTTGGGCTCCATATTTTCAAATGTCTCTTTCAACGAAGGAATCACCCCTGTAAGGAAAAAGAGAATCACAACTAGAGAAAATACTAACAAAACTATCGGATAGCTCAGCGCCGCTGTGAGCTTTTTAGTCATTTGCTCACGTTCTTCTAAAACTATGATGATGTTTTGCAAACACCCTTCTAGGTTGCCTACACTTTCTCCAGCAAGAACAGCACTGCGATAAAAATTGTCAAAAATCCCTGGATACATTGCCATTGCCTGTGACAATGATCCTCCTCCACGAAGGTTTTCCATAAACACTGTCAGCAAGCCGGACAGCGCCTGTCCTTGATATTGATCTCGAAGTGAAGATAGCGTTTCGTATAAAGGCAACCCCGAACGAAGAAGAAGTAGCATTTGTCTTGAGAAAATGATCAATTCACTATTTTTTAATCGTACACGACGAGGAGGAACTTCTCGAATAGACAAAAGTTGTACACCCTGTTGAGCAAGTTTTTCTCTCGCTTCTTGAAGATGTAGTGCTTCTATCCAGTCTTGTTTACGCCGCTCTTTAGCATTAAGGTAGGTGTAGCGATATCTTGGCATATCTTTATCCCCCTCCTTAATCATACCGTTTCGTAACACGGAACACTTCCGACAAAGTCGTCTCTCCTGAAAGAGCTAGAGCAACACCATGTTGTAATAAAGGTTGAAATCCTTTCTGTTCGGCATATTCTCGCAACACATGATAGGGCTTGTGCATAGCTATTTCTGAACGCAAGGCTGCATCAGGGTGTAAGAATTCGTAAATTCCCTGACGACCCTTATATCCTGAACGGAAACACTGAGCACATCCCTTTCCACAATATAACGGCACATCGGCATCAATACCTATAGAGTGTAGAAACGCCTGTTCCTGAACACTTGCTGCACAACGCTCCTTACAGTTGGGACAAATTTTCCTTACCAACCTTTGCGCTACAACACCGAGAATTGTTGCCGAAAGTAAATAGGGTTCTACTCCCATATCTAAAAGGCGGGGGATCGCAGAAATTGCGTCGTTAGTATGCAATGTACTAACAACAAGGTGTCCCGTGAGTGCCGCCTGTATCGCTATTTCTGCTGTCTCCTGATCACGAATCTCCCCAACCATTAAAACATCAGGATCCTGACGAAGCAAATGTCTTAAGCCACATGCAAAAGACAAACCAATTTTAGGCTTCACAGCAATCTGAGCTATTCCTGCCAACTTGTATTCAGGAGGATCTTCTATGGTCATAATGTTGGCAAAAGGA
Source organism: Chlamydia psittaci 6BC (assembly GCF_000204255.1). Lineage (NCBI taxonomy): Bacteria > Pseudomonadati > Chlamydiota > Chlamydiia > Chlamydiales > Chlamydiaceae > Chlamydia > Chlamydia psittaci. The sequence continues at coordinate 1,095,334 of NC_017287.1, forward strand.
CCGGAAAGATGCTGTATCACACTATACAAAGTTGTGGTTTTTCCGCTTCCTGTGGGTCCTGTCACTAAGAGGATACCCTCAGGAACAGCAATGACCTCTTTAAAAGACTTTTCGATATTCTTAGGCATGTGCAATCCAGAGATATCGAGAATCACATTACGCTTATCTAAAATCCTCAGGACAACACGCTCTCCATGGATCACAGGAACCGTACTCACACGCATGTCAATTTCCTGACCACCTATTTGGATTTTTATTCTTCCATCTTGCGGCAGACGATGCTCTGCTATGTCCATCTTTGCCAAAACTTTAATCCTAGTGATCAAAGCCGAACGTAGATGTGCAGGCGGAGAAAGACGATCGTGTAAGACTCCATCGATACGATAGCGTATGCGCAAAGAATCTTCCAAAGGTTCAAAATGAATATCCGAGGTACGCTCTTCTATAGCTTCTTTTAAAATGAGATTTAAAAAACGCACTACAGGAACAGCATCTGTATTTTCTAAAAGATCTTCCTCTTCACTTACTTGAGAGATTTCCCCTTCTTTCATGCTTAACAGCATGTCAGAAGCCTTCCCTTCTAAATTCGAATAGATCTTTTGTAAACTTTTTAAGATCTCTGTTTCATCCTTAAGGATAAAAAGCACAGGCTTCTTTATAAGCAGCTGCACCTCATCTTTCGCCATAAGAGAGGTAGAGCTTGCATAAGCCATCTTTATGCCGTTTTCCTGCTCTTCTAATGGCAGTAAACAGTGTTTTTTTAGAAAGCTATAGGGTAGAGCATTAAGAAGCTCTTGAGAGAGTAAAGACTTACCGCCCATCGTACTCTAGCCCCTGTACTTGAGACGCGGGTAATTCTATAGCAGAAATGAGTTCTAATTTTTTATGAGCCGCCTTAGCAGCTTCTTCTCCAGCAAGCAATGCCTGGCGAAATTCTGTATTTTCTCCAGGACGTGAAGAAAGAATCGCTTCTTCATGGCGTTCTTTTTTTTCTATAGGATTATCTAAAATTTTCGGTGTAATAAATACAAACATTTCTGTTTGGCTATCTGCTGTAGAGTTCATACCAAACAGCTTCCCTACACCAGGGATCTCCCCAAGAAATGGAATGCCATCTTGAGAGTCCGAAGCGTGCTTACAACGCAATCCTCCGATGATTACTGTCTCTCCATCAGGAATACGTACCTTGTTGGTAATATTACGTCGCGTGACATCAGGACGCTCGTTAGCATTTTTCCCAGTTGTGTCAAAAGTGATGTCTGTCTCTAAAGTAATATAGCTTTTCCCGTCTTCATCCCCCACATTGATTACAGGGAGCATTTTGATCATGATACCATATTGCGCACGGTTGTACTGGGCTTTTTCTTTATCCGCAGAAACAGCTATGGACATCTCTTCTACAATCGCTATTCTTGCAGGCGTTTGGTTCATGGTAACTACAGAAGGGCTGGCATTGATACGCACATCTTCTTGAGCCATGAGAAACTGATAGGCAAGATCATAACCAGGAACTAAAGAAGCCCCTGTATTCCCTTTAAAAAGAAACTCTAAAATCCCTGAGCTTGTCCAAGAGATAGCAGAAGAGGATTTTTTACAAACTTCTTCTCCCAGGCGTAAAAGATTTAATCCAGCCTTACGTTGGCTAGAAAGCTTTCTTTCAAACAGCAAAACCTCTATACGCACCATTTTTTTAGGAACGTCGAGCTTTTTTAATAGCATTTTGATTCTGGGCAGAGCTTCTTTCTCTACAACCATGATCAAAGTTCCTGTTTTAGAATCTGCTATAAAATTTCCATATTTTACAGACCCCTCTTTTACAGAACCCACTGAAGTGGTATCGATACTTATTGTAGAGGCAGCTTCCCGAAGGATAGCTTCAGAAGATGAAGGGATCCCTCCCTCCTTACCAGAGAACACATCGTGTACTTGTGATAATAAGACCGCTAATTCTTGAGGATCGGAGTGCTTAACGCTATACCAAAAGACTGTTTTATCTGTAGGATTCTCTATGCCTTCTTCAAGATCCTTAATCAAATCTATCGCTTGATGTACTAAAGCTGCGGTGCCACTTAAAAATAAAGAACGCCCTTGATGTTGCAGAGGAACAACTTTAAGCCCAAGTCCTTCTTCATCACCCTCTCTGGTAATATCTTCTCGAAATGCCGCTTTAAGTATAGAAATCATTTCGGAAGCTTCTATCTTGGTTAAAGGAACAACGCGATATTCCTGACGCACACTATCTTCTTGAATAAAGTCGTAGATTTTAAGCAGCTCATGAATTTCTCCAACAGAGCCAAAAACCCACAACTTCCCTCCAAACGCATCAATATGCATGGTATCAAGATTAGCAAACTTTCTTAAAATATGCTGATCCGCACGTACATCAATATTCTTAGAATTTAATACATAACCAATGTAGGAGGTAGAAGGGAGTAAGTCTAAATCCTTCCTAGAAGAGAAAACACCAGCAACTCCACACCCCTCCTTGCGCGTTGTATAGAGCTCTTTAATCCACGGGCTGATCTGGCGTATGCCAATTCCAAGACGAGAGAGCAACTGCGTCAAGCATTCTTCAAAACCCTCTTTGGGAACAGTGAATTTTGATAATGAAGAAACTTTGATTGAACCGATGTCTTGAGGCACCAGATAAATTACATTATCCTCACCATAGTCTGAAACCAAATTATAAATCGTAGCCTCGGGGTGATGCCACAAAGCATAATCGTCGGGATTTTCTCCTCGTTCACGAATTTCCGCAGACCAAAGATTTTCGATACGCTTAATGTGATTTTTTACATCCGTGAGCTTATTTAAAAGCTCTTTCCATCGAGCTTCATCTTCACAACCTGATGCACGTAAAGCAGCGGCCTCTTCATAAAGACTCTTTAACTGAAGGTTATATTCCTTCATGTCTGCGTTAAATGAAGCCAAACCTGGGGAATTATCTATGGAATCTTTGGATTTTTCTAAAGAAGCGGCTTTTTCCGCAACGGTTAGAGCTAGGCCGGGAGTGCAACAAGCTAAACCCGACAATCCCAAGAAATAAACTAAAGGAGTACGCCAAAAACGCATTTATGATCCCCCACGATTGGTGCCTTCGCTGCCCACAAGAGCTTGTCTTCCGGGAATAACCTCTTCTTTAGAAGTCGAATGCCCAGAATCAAAACTTTGCTTTAACGGCAGTGTCACAGCCTCTACTAAAGTCCTTTGCGCATTAAATACATGAGCACGCAAAACAAACTCTCTCGAGTCTTTTTCTAACTTATCAAAAACCAATAACGGCCCTTGAGTCTTTCCTGAAAGGTAATCTTCTAGCTGTTCTTTTCGTGTGATCTTTTCCCAAGACTTTCCTGTGTATACCACCCAATCATCAGGAGAAAGAATCATTCTCTGCCCGCCAGCCTGTATGATAGGACGGGACCAAGAACGCATCCCAACAAATTCAAATTCCTTTATAATCTCGGCAACCTCTATAGGAGAACTCATCGTTTTTACCAAACTCATAGACTGCCGGGCTGTTCCCCCGACATTCCATACCTCTATGACCATGACTTTCTCATCTATCTTCTTCACCTCTAAAAGAGGCACTTCAGAACTCTCGCCGCGAAATTCCCCGCACGTCTGCCAACAATTTCCATTCCAAAGTAAAATGTCACCAACAGCGAGATAACGACTGTAGTTCTCATCAGACAAAGACACAAAATCTACGCGTTCTTTAACAGCTTTATCAGCGTAATCTGGGCCACCGTGCATAAGAAGGAACTTGTCACTGCCTATACGACGAATCTTTTGTTTCACAGGGAAACTTGCATCCACACGAACACCACCAATTTCCCAAGATTCCATCCCCCGAACAGGAGCATTTAAAAACAGGGTTTCTCTTTCTTTAGGAGAGGTAACCATCTCTCTATTTACACCCATTAAACGGACTTTTACCTCTATACGGTTATCCATGCTCAAAGGACGGCACTCTAACCATAAGTCTGTAGGCTTTCCTTCAGGGCTAAAGGTAAACATCCCTCCTTCAGGAGAAGGGACAACCTGTAAGTAAATTTTTTCATTGGCTCTAGCAACATAAGTATCCTTAGAGGTAGCTAATTCCAAAAAAAACTTACCGCCACATGCGTCAGGGCGTTTGTTGCTTCCTAAAAACACAAGCTCTTGTCTAAGGTCTGGTAACTTTTCCCTAAGTTCCGGGAAATCCAAAAACCAAATCCCTTTAGAGACATTTTGAGCCTGGGGGAACATGTCTTGTTTCTCTTTCGCACCATCAAAATTCAAAGAAATATTATATAAATTTTCCAAATGATCAGGAACACCACACACCATCCAAAGCAAAGCAGCGATACTCAGCAGGCTGTATCCGATCGAAAAAAGCTGGTGCATACTAGAAACAAACTAAAAATAAAGTTAAAAGATAACCGATTAGAGAAAAAAAATCAATTTATACAAACAAAAGCATCTGTATTTAACATTAAAAAACAACTAAACAAAGAGAGAATACTTTTATAAGCAAACTAACTCTGTAGATACAGGCCGACTGGTTAAACTAAAATTTTTATTCCCATCTATCAACACGGTGTCTTCAATGCGTATACCGCCAATCCCCGGGAAGTACACTCCAGGCTCAACTGTAACGGTCATTCCTGTCTCTAAAGTAGTTGTACCGGATTTTGGAGAGAGTACAGGATATTCGTGAATATTTCTTCCCACACCATGGCCTACGCCGTGGCAAAAATAGTCCTCGAGGTCATATTTCCTAAGAATGCGAGCGGCCTCTTCGTGAATATCTAGACATAGAGCTCCTGCTCGACAGAGTTTCATCGCCTCTTGCTGTGCCTCCACTACTGCAGGATAACTTTCCACAAGACGAGAATCAGGGCGTCCCCACGCTACTGTGCGGGACATATCTGAACAATATCCCTGATACAAAACTCCTATATCAATAAGAACGATATCTCCTTTACGCAGGGCCCTATCGGTAGGAACTGCGTGAGGAAAGGCAGAATGATGACCAAAAGCAACAATAGGAGAAAACGATGGGCCTTCAGCACCAGCCTTTGCCCAAAATATACGAAGAAGTTTGACAACTTCTTTCTCTGTTATGCCCTCTTGCAGCACAGAGAGAACATAATCATAACCTTCAGAACCGAGAGCCGCCGCCTGACGCATCTTCTCAATTTCATCTGCAGACTTTATGCTACGCAATTTTTCTGTAAACAGGCTAATCGGCACCCAAGAACATGAGGCGTTTTCTCTTTCTTGATACCTATGAAATGAAGTATGAAAACTATCAAAACCTAAAGTTTGATATTTTGTTGTCTCAAGATAAGGAAGGAGAAATTCTGCTATGTTTCTATCACAAAACACAAGAGAAGGACCTTGAAGATCAGCATAGAGATCTTTATCCATGCGATAGACAAAAAATATGACTTCATTTTTCCCTATAAGAAGAGTTCCTGTGGTCACTTTATCATCTAAAAAATATGCAAGATCCTCACTTCTTTCTACGATAAATCCATCAATACCATAATCTACGAGAGCCGCTTGAGCTCTTTCAATACGATCTTGGAACATAATTTACTCCTTAATAAAATCTTCGTCTAAAATTAATCGACGTATGAGCGTCCCATCAAACGCCTTTTCTGGCTTGCCTATCTGCCAGAGCAAAGATAGCCAAGAAATATCGAATGTTCGTAGTGTTTTACAAAATATGGTTTGAGTTAAAGACTCTTTGATCAAAAGAGCCATTGCCTTTTTATCAACTTTTGTATGACTTCCTGCTGCTAAAGAGAGTATCCAAGATTTTAACTCTTCTTCACCTATAAACGTCGGAGCACTTTCAATAGCAAACACACAAGGGCCCATTTGAGAGATTTCTATTCCCAGCTGTTTAAACTCTTCGATGTGAGATAAAAGAAAAGCCCTCTCTTGAGGTGTAACCTCCAAACATAACGGAACCAAAAAAAACTGGCTCTTGTAGTGTTCTTGTTGGCTTTCTATCAAAGATAGGTAAAACAAATGTTTACGTGCAGCTTCTGTAAAAATAGCATGAACTCCTTCAGAGTCCTCTGCAAGAACTATTTTCCCTAATGAAGTTAAAAAACGCACTTCTTGAGATTCCCCCCAAACGATTTCTGTCTGTGTGTCTATAGAAGGAATCTCCTGCTGGCAATCAGGGAAAGAGACAGATCGTATGGAAGGTGTTGCTAATCGTGTCACGGGTAAGCTCATAGGCTCTCGAGGCTCTTCTACAGGCGCCTCGGGAAGCTGCTCATCAAAAAATCGCAGCGTAGGCAAAGTAAAGGACGTTTTTTCAGAAATTGAAGATTCTTGAGAGCGTGCTAACACCTCCCCTATAGACTCTGAAAGGAATTCTCTAACAAAGTCTTCCTTAAGAATTCTGACTTCTGTTTTTTGAGGATGCACATTGAAATCACACCACTTTGGAGGAAGATAAAGTTTTAAAACGAAGACAGGATACCTTTGTGGAGGCAAGAGCATAGCATACGCCTCGCTGATTTGCTTAGATATCAGCGCAGAATCTACAGGACGGTCATTGATAAAAATCCGCTGTCCTAAACGCGTGGGGCGATGGAAACACGGGGAACCTAAAAAACCTACAATACGTATAGGTTCCTCTACCCTATCGACTCTCAAAGCCTCCTTCATAAAACCCTCACCCATAACAAACGCTACACGCTCGGCAAGGCCTTGATGCTTAAGTATATGAAATTCCTGCTGTCTTTCGCTAATCCAAGACCAACCCACACCCTCTATGGATAAAATCCTATTTTCTAACAGCTTTCTCATAGCTATCCGATCCGTTTGAGGGCTTTTTTGAAACCCTCGACGTACAGGAACGTTATAAAATAAAGAATCTACTGAAATAGTGGTCCCTAGCTGACGTGGCTTTGCCTCTGCAGCAATCACTTCTCCGCCGTGGATTATTGTTCTAGACCCTTCTCCTCCTTTAGGACAGGAAAGAATCTCCATTTTAGAAATCGATGCTATTGCGGGGAGAGCTTCACCTCGAAAGCCAAAACTTGATAATGAAAACACATCAGAAAATTCTTCTATCTTTGAGGTAGCATGACGCTTAAGAGCTAAGGTCACCTCCTCAGAGCTCATCCCACAGCCATTGTCTTTAACAACAATAAGGCCCTGACCTCCCCCAAGTGTTTCTACCTCTATCTCATCAGCTCCAGCATCTAAAGCATTCTCTACCAACTCTTTAACAACAGATATCGCATTTTCAATCACCTCTCCCGCAGCTATCTGATTGATGGTAACTGTATCGAGTAGTTGGATAAGGGGTCGTGTAGCCATAGAAAATTCTAATAAAGGATCTTGCGAAAGCAAAAAGTAAAATACCCAAAAACTAATGTCAAGACACGTAATTTTTATAATCCGTAAAAGACAAAATAAGAACAACTTATCAAATAATTATCTGTAAAGACCTTAAATTATATCTAATTAATAACTTGTCTTTTCAGAAAAATTAATTTTAAAATTGATTTATGAATTAAATAATTTTAATTTTAGGAATTATATTAATGAGCAAGCCTACTTCAAATAATTCTAAAAAGCCATCAGCCTCGTTTAATAAAAAAACACGTAGCCGACTCGCTGAGCTTGCTGCACAAAAAAAAGCTAAGGCTAATGATTTAGAACAGAAATATCCTGCCCCAACAGAAGAAGAAACAAAACAAGCTTTAATGGGGATTTTACAGGGACTTGATGCCGGATTAACTCTCCAGCAAATCCTAGGGCTGTCCGACGTTTTATTAGAAGAGATCTATACCATAGCGTACAGCTTTTACTCCCAAGGGAAATACAATGAAGCTATTGGTCTTTTCCAAATCCTTACAGCCTCAAAACCTCAGTGCTACAAGTACATCCTAGGCTTAAGCTCATGTTATCATCAACTCAAAATGTACAATGAAGCGGCCTTTGGCTTCTTCCTTGCTTTTGATGCGGAGCCCAATAACCCTATCCCTCCCTATTACATCGCCGACAGCTTGATGAAGATCGACCAAACCGAAGAATCTAGAGATTTCTTAGACATCACTATTGATATCTGTGCTAACAAACCCGAGTACAGAATTCTAAAAGAACGCTGCAACATCATGAAAGATTCTCTCAAAGGGAAAAGCGAAGACACAACTCCAAAAAAGAAAAAAACTACCTCTGCTAAATCAAAAACGCCGGCAAAAAAAACTCCGGGGAAAAAAAATTAACCTAGGGTTAGGAGAACTCCAATATGAATAAAAAAGTTAGAAAAACAAAAAAAACTACGACTACAGCTAAAAAGACATCTACAAAACACACGAACACCTCTCCAGCCTTAGTTTCTAAGGGAACAGACAAACAAGAACAAGCTATCTCAAACTTAGAGAATTTAGTTTCCTCGATCTATGAAGATTTACCTTTGGCGCAGACATTTTCTGGGATTCAAGATGAAAAACAACTAGCTCAGATGATGGCGGCTCTAAACGGCACTTTGGATTCTCTACCTATCGAGAGTTTAACCGAAGGCTTGTTTAACAATCCTAAAGAAGATGCGAAGTTTGCTAAAGATCTCGCTTCAGTACTTCATGGTTTGAAGAACTTATCTTCAACAGTAAACAAACATATCTCTGATAGACGTTAGCTTTACAATAAATTTAGATAACATAGGGTAATTAGAAGATGTCTCTTTCTACCTCAGGTCCAGATAGTTCCAATCAGAAAAATATCCTGGCTCAGGTACTAGCTTCTACACCACAAGCAGTACCCAATCCAGATAAACTTGCTGGTAATGAAACTAAGCAAATTCAGCATACTCGTCAGGGGAAAAACGCTGAAATGCAAAGCGATTCTAGTATCGCTGGAACTCAAGGAAAGGAAAAAACTGGGGCTGTTGCTGAAGCACAATCTTCCGAGAATCTGATGGCAGGACAAGGAATTGCCGCAGGACAAGAGACAGTATCCGCAGAAGCTGCAGCTGGAGCTAACCAAGCCGCTGGAGCTTCTGCTTTCCAGGCTGTAAACCTGCAGTCTACTATTGAAGAGGCTAACAAAACATTAGAGACCACTCTCTCCTCTTTATCTTCTGTGAATTCTTCACAATTACAAGAAATCCAAGCATTAGTAGCTTCTGCTGTCAACGGAACATCGAAATCTGCAATTCAAGCATTGGAGACTCCTGATCTTCCTAAGCCCTCCATAACCCCTAGACAGGAAGTTATGGAAATTAGCATGGCTCTAGCAAAAGCTATCGCCGCCCTTGGAGAAGCAACGGCTTCTGCTCTTTCTGATTATCAAAGTACGCAAGCGCAAGCTTCAACCATGAACCGCTTATCTTTGGAATCTCAGGGACTCAAGATCGACGCAGAACGCGAAGAATACCAAAAAATGCAAGAGATTCAAAATAAGGCAGGAAGCAACAAGACTCTCGAGACAGTAAACACTGTGATGATAGCTGTTTCAGTAACAATCACTGTAGTCTCGGTTGTTGCGGCCTTATTCACCTGTGGTTTGGGTCTTATAGGAACTGCTGCAGCTGGAGCCACTGCAGCGGCAGCTGCCGCAACTGCTGGGGCTACCGCAGGTGCTGCCGCCGCAACTTCTGTAGCAACAACTGTAGCTACACAAGTGACTGTGCAAGCAGTGATGCAAGCCATAAAAACCGCTATTGTACAAGCTGTTAAGCAGGCCATCATGGAAGCTGTAAAAGCAGCCGTAAAACAAGGGATTAAACAAATTATCAAACAAGCTGTGAAAGCAGCTGTGAAGACTCTTATGAAAAACATGTCTAAGATCTTCCAAACAGGACAAAAAGCTCTTTCTAAATCCTTCCCTAGACTATCTAAAGTCATCAATGCTTTAGGAAACAAATGGGTAGCTGCAGGGATGGGTTTGGTTGTAGCTGTGCCAGCTTTAGTTAAAGGTATTGGGGATCTTAAATTATCCGAATTACAAACCGAACTTGCCGATATACAGAAAAAAACAGGAATGCTCACCGCACAATCAGAAATGATGAAGATGTTCACTATGTTTTGGCAACAAGCAAGTAAAATCGCCGCGAAACAAACTGACAGTGCTAACGAAATGCAGCAACAAGCAACTAAATTGGGTGCTCAAATTGCTAAAGCCTTCCAAGCTATTAGCTCAGGCTTAGCAGCAGCAGTATAAAAATTATTTATTAAGGGGACATTTTTGCTATGACATCAGGAGTTAGTGGAAATAACAATACTGATCCTTCATTAGCTGCTCAGCTTGCACAAAATGCCAGTCTAGCAGCCGCTAAAGCTCAAGGACAAGGTAAAACAGGGAATACACAAGGTGCGCAAGAAGAGGTCGCCGCAGGTTTTGAGGATCTAATTCAGGAAACTCAAGCTCAGGGAACTTCTAAAAAAGAAGCCACTTCGCAAACATCAAAAAGTTCTAAAACTGACAAATCGGAAAAATCCTCATCTTCTACATCAGTATCCAGTGCCTCGAGCACTGTTACAGCTCAAGCTGTAAAAGGTCCCAAAGGACTTCAACAAAATAACTACGAGCTCCCACAGCTTCCCACTCCCGCGAATACAGAAGTCAATGGGGTTGTGATTAAAAAAGGGATGGGAACTCTTGCCCTCTTGGGATTAATTATGACACTACTGGCACAAGCGAGTGCAAAATCCTGGTCTTCACAGTTCCAACAACAAAACCAGGCTATCCAAAACCAAGTAGCTATGGCTCCAGAAATCGGAAACGCTATTCGAACTCAAGCGAATCACCAAGCTGCGGCTACAGAAGCTCAAGCTAAACAAAGCATGATCTCGGGTATTGTAAATATCGTAGGTTTTGCTGTTGCCGTCGGTGGGGGTATCCTGTCTGCAGCAAAAAGCTTAGGGGGATTAAAATCAGCAGCTTTTGCAAAAGAAACCGCGGGTGCTACTGGATCCGCAGCCAGCTCTGCAGCATCTCAAGCTTCAAAAATGGCTACAGATGCCGCGAGCACAGCAGCTAAAACAGCAACATCAGCGGCGTCCACTGCTGCGGGTTCTGCGGCTCAAGGCGCAGCAAAAGCAGCCGCAGGATTGGCAGACGACATGGCCAGTGCTGCTGCAAAAGCTACAGCAGGTGCTGCAGGAAAAAGCGGCGGCCTATTTGGTAAAGCTTTAAATACCCCAGGATGGAAAGACAAAATTGCCCGAGGTATGAACGTAGTCAAAACTCAGGGGGGTCGTGCTGCAGCTTTCGCTGGTAGAGCCCTTTCTACATCTATGCAAATGTCTCAGATGGTTCACGCACTTACCGCAGGTATTGATGGGATCGTTGGGGGCGTTATGGGTGCTGAGATTGCTCACCACCAAAAACAAGCAGGTATGGCGGAAGCTCATGCTGAAGAATTGAAACAATTGTCTTCTATTCAGAGCCAATATGCAGGACAAGCTCAACAGCTTCAAGAGCAGTCACAACAAAGCTTCAACTCTGCTTTGCAAACTCTGCAAAATATAGCTGATTCTCAAACACAAACAACTTCTGCGATCTTTAGCTAATATAGCTTGTCTTCTTAAGATAATCCAAAGGGCTCAAATGCATATTGAGCCCTTTTATGTAAATCTGCTTTACATTAAGAAACTATATAGCCCTGGCGAAATTCTTCATGATAGATTAAACGACAACCTACAACCATAAACACCACAGCAAGAAGTAGTGCTCCCGACAGGCTTTCCCCTAAAAGCACCCAGCCATAGAATGCGGAAAATAAAGGCATAACAAGATTACAGAAAGAAAGGAACGTTGAGGAATATTTCCTCAACAACCTAGCATACAAATTGTAGCTAATGAGATTAGAAAACAGGATAAGGAAGAAAATTGCTTGAGCAAAGAGAATGCCATTACTTACAGGAATAGGGTTCCAAGTTTCAACAACCATAGAGTGTCCTAAAGATAAAACTCCGGAAACAAGCATAGCGTAAGCATTGATTGCCATTACTGACAAAGAGGAGTTCTTTTCTATCTTTCTTAACAACGTCCATCCAAAAGCAGAAAAACACGTAGCAAGTAATAATAAAATTTCAGGAATCCCTAACTGCCAGCTCCACGTACTTGTGTCACTACCCCCAAAGAATAGGTAAGAAAGATAACCAAATAGCCCCAGGCTCAATCCCCCCAACTTCTTTAATGTTACAGTCTCTCGCAACTGAATATAAGAAAACAATGCAGAAATAAACGGCGAAAGTCCGTAGATAAAACACGCCTTTGAAGAAGATAAGTTCTGTAAACCTAGAAATTCACAAACATTCGTTAGATAAAACCCAACGATTGATAAAATCAAAACGGGAACATACGCCTGTTTTGGTAGTTTTAACGACCCTTTTTTCCATAATACGATTCCCACCAACACCAAACCAGCAATCAGCATGCGACTGCCTGTAACAAATAAAGGAGCCGAAGCCTCCATGGCTAATTTGCTAAAAGCAAAAGATGAGGACCAAATAAAAGCATTAAAAAATACTAGAAAAATAGACATGAAGAAGTAGTTTCTGGAATAGAAAATATCCTATTATAAAAGAATAAAACTTTGGCTCCAACTCAAATATACTTTTATCATTAAACACCTCTTAAAAAAACTCAGGACTCCCCCACATAAATACACAGTTTTTTAAGAAAACTCCCTTGCTTTGATCCAGAAAAACGTTACAATAACAGACTTAGAAAAACTCTTAATGGAGAGAAGATGATCCGCGTAATTTGCAACAATGAAACTTATGAGCTGCCTGAGGGCACTACAGCTGCTGATTTCGCGAGCAAAATAAAAAATTCTCATTACTTTGCTGGCGTTGTCATAAACGATCAAATTAAAGATCTGTCTACAACCCTAAACGAAGGAGATACCTTAAGATTTGTTACCTTTACAGATCCAGAAGGACGAGAAATTTTTTTACATACTTCTGCTCACATTCTCGCTCAGGCTATACTACGTTTATGGCCAGACGCTATCCCTACTATAGGACCTGTTATCGATCAGGGATTTTATTATGATTTCGCCAACCTGTCTATCAGTGAAGACGACTTCTTAATGATTGAAAATATGATGGGCCAAATATCTGAAGCAAAATTTGCTGTGCAGAAAAAAACATTTAATAACAAACAAGAGGCCCTAAACGAATTCGCCAACAATCCTTTTAAAGTAGAACTCATACAAGAGCTCCCAGAAGGAGAGAGCATTACTGCCTACTCCCAAGGGGAATTTATGGATCTCTGTCGAGGCCCCCACTTGCCCTCTACTGCCCCTGTAAAAGCTTTTAAGCTTTTACGCACATCAGCAGCCTATTGGAGGGGGGATCCTCAAAGAGAATCTTTAGTAAGAATCTATGGTGTGGCTTTCCCTACGACAAAAGAATTAAAAGAACATCTACACCAGTTGGAAGAGGCAAAACAACGTGATCACCGCGTTTTAGGAACTAAACTCGATCTGTTTTCTCAACAGGAGTGTTCAGCAGGAATGCCTTTTTTCCATCCGCGAGGCATGATTATATGGGATGCTCTTATAGGGTATTGGAAACGCTTACATCAACTTGCGGGATATAAGGAAATCCAAACTCCTCAGCTTATGAACCGTAGCCTTTGGGAAGTTTCTGGACATTGGAGTAACTACAGAGAAAATATGTATACTCTAAAGATCGATGACGAAGACTACGCAATTAAGCCCATGAATTGCCCTGGATGTATGCTGTATTATAAAACACGCCTACATAGCTATAAGCAATTTCCCTTAAGAATTGCAGAGATTGGTCACGTGCATCGCTACGAGGTCTCTGGAGCTCTTTCAGGGCTTATGCGAGTACGCGCATTCCATCAAGATGATGCTCACGTATTTCTCACACCTGAACAAGTAGAAGAAGAAACATTAAATATTTTACACTTAGTTTCTGAATTATACTCCACATTTGGACTCGAGTATCATTTAGAGTTGTCAACACGCCCAGAAAAAGCAACAATTGGAAGCGATGAACTCTGGGAGCTAGCAACAGCAGCTCTGGAGCGCGCGCTGATCAATTCAAACACTCCTTTTATTATTAATCCTGGAGACGGAGCTTTTTACGGACCGAAAATTGACATTCATGTGAAGGACGCCATCCAACGTACGTGGCAATGTGGAACAATCCAACTCGATATGTTCCTACCCGAACGATTTGAGTTAGAATACACAAATGCTCAGGGAGAAAAAAGCACTCCAGTTATGTTGCATCGTGCTTTGTTTGGTTCCATTGAAAGATTCTTAGGTATTCTTATAGAGCATTTCAAAGGAAGGTTCCCCTTATGGCTCAGTCCTGAACATATCAGATTAATTACTGTGGCAGACCGTCATCAACCTCGAGCTCAAAAACTGGCTACAGCGTGGCAGAAATTAGGCTTGATAGTTACAGTGGACGATTCTAATGAATCTGTAAGTAAAAAAATACGGAACGCACAAAATATGCAAGTCAACTATATGGTGACTTTGGGAGATCGGGAAATTGAGCAAAATACCTTAGCAATACGTACCCGAGATAACCGAGTCTTAAATGATATGACAGAGGACAAATTCATAAATACTATACTTGAAGAAAAGAACTCTTTGAGTTTAACTCCACTATTGTAGAAAACCCAGATCCAAGGACGAGCATCTCCAATGAAAACCATCGCTGTCAATAGCTTTAAAGGTGGAACAGCTAAAACATCGACAACTTTACATTTAGGCGCAGCGTTAGCGCAATACCACAACGCTCGCGTGCTCCTAATTGATTTTGATGCTCAAGCAAATCTTACTTCAGGACTGGGTCTTGACCCTGATTGTTACGACAGCTTAGCTGTCGTTCTTCAGGGTGAAAAAAATATTCGTGAAGTGATTCGCCCTATCGAAGATACAGGATTAGATTTAATTCCTGCTGACACTTGGTTAGAGCGTATAGAGGTTTCGGGAAATTTAGCCGCTGATCGTTATTCTCACGAACGTCTAAAACATATTCTCACCTCTGTAGAAAATGACTATGACTATGTGATCATTGACACTCCTCCCTCTTTATGCTGGCTTACCGAGTCCGCATTAATTGCAGCACAATATGCGTTAATTTGTGCTACTCCTGAATTTTACAGTGTGAAGGGTCTAGAAAGATTGTCATCATTTATTCAAGGCATTTCGTCACGTCATCCCCTAAGTATCCTTGGAGTTGCTCTTTCCTTCTGGAATTATCGTGGTAAAAATAACGCTGCTTTCACTGACTTAATCCATAAGACATTCCCTGGAAGACTCTTAAATACTAAGATTCGTCGAGACATTACGATTTCTGAAGCTGCTATTCATGGGAAACCTGTCTTTGCTACCGCGCCTTCAGCACGGGCTTCCGAAGATTACCTCAATCTAACCAAAGAACTGTTAATTTTACTGAGGGATATGTAATCCTATGGGAAATCTAAAAACGTTGTTGGAAAGCCGTTTCAAGAAAAATACACAAGATAAAATGGAAACGCTTACACGCAAACGTATGGAAGGCGAGCACTCCCCTTTCTTAAGCAGATTTTCCGATGTAAAATTATCCCCAAAAGAAGAAGAAAAATTCCGCCAATTATTGCAGCATTACACTTTCGATGATCAGATTTCCGAAGAAGATTTCAAAAGTCTTTGTAATCTCTCTGCTCAAATCAAACAAATCCACCATCAAGCAGTACTGTTGCACGGCGAACGTATAAAAAAAGTACGTGATTTACTAAAAACTTACCGAGAAGGAGCTTTTTCAGCTTGGCTACTACTTACCTATGGCAACCGTCAAACTCCGTATAATTTTCTCGTGTATTATGAACTCTTTTCTACTCTTCCTGAATCCTTGAAAATAGAAGCCGAGAAAATGCCAAGGCAGGCGATTTACACATTAGCCTCTCGCCAAGGGTCCCAAGAAAAAAAAGAAGCTATTATCCGAAATTACCGCGGAGAAAGTAAAGGAGAACTCCTAGATATTATCAGAAGGGAATTTCCTCTAATTTCTACAGATCGTCGTCAGATATGCTTAGCAAAACAAGCACTATCTATGCTTTCCAAAGGCTCAGAATTATTAAAAAAATGCTCAGAATTGTCTCCTGAGGATCAGGCTGCCCTTGAAAAATTGATAAAAAAGCTTCAAAAAGTTAAAAGTAATTTCATTCCCAATACAAAGGTCTAAATATGGCAGCGAAATCAAAAACACTGGAACTAGAAGATAATGTTTTTCTTATTCTTGAAGGAAATTTAAAAAGAATTTTTGCCACTGCTATTGGCTACACAACATTCCGAGAATTTCAAAATGTTGTTTTTAACTGCTCTAATGGCCAACAGGAAATAGCGAATTTCTTTTTTGAAATGCTCATTAATGGGAAACTCATCCATGATCTTCCTACAGAACAAAAACAAGCATCTCAAAGCTTAATAGCCGAGTTCATGATGTTGATTCGTGTTGCTAAAGACGTTCACGAACGTGGTGAATTTATTAACTTCATCACATCGGATATGATCTCTCAGCAAGAACGTTGCGTGTTTTTAAATCGTTTGTCGAGAGTAGACGGTCAAGAATTTCTAATCATGACAGATGTACAAAACACCTGCCATTTGATTCGCCATCTATTAGCACGGCTTTTGGAAGCACAAAAAAATCCTGTAGGAGAGAAAAATCTCCTAGAAATTCAAGAAGATATCGTATCATTGAAGAACCACTTCGAAGAACTAGAAAAATCTCTTCAGTAAAATAAAATTATATGAACAAAAAAAAGCGCGTACTCACCGGTGATCGACCAACAGGCAAACTGCATTTAGGTCACTGGGTAGGATCTATAAAAAATCGTTTAGACTTACAGAACAACCCAGCGTACGATTGCTTTTTCATCGTTGCGGATCTCCACACTCTTACAACCAGAGTACGTAAAGAACAAGTTCTAGATGTGGATAACCATATTTATGAAGTTCTTGCAGACTGGTTAAGTGTGGGGATTGATCCGAATAAATCTACGATCTATTTACAGTCAGCCATTCCTGAAATCTACGAACTCCACCTACTGTTTTCTATGTTAATTTCGATTAACCGCATCATGGGGATTCCGAGTCTTAAGGAAATGGCAAAGAATGCTTCTATAGAAGAGGGTGGTTTGTCCCTTGGATTGGTGGGTTATCCAGTTTTACAGAGCGCGGATATTCTTCTTGCCAAAGCACAACTCGTTCCCGTAGGTAAAGATAATGAGGCCCATATAGAACTCACTCGTGATATTGCTCGGAATTTTAATCGTTTATATGGAGAAATCTTCCCCGAACCAGAGACTTTACAAGGAGAGCTTACCTCTTTAGTCGGCATTGACGGTCAAGGGAAAATGAGCAAATCCGCAAACAACGCAATCTATCTTTCTGATGATGATGCAACCATCAAAGACAAGATCAGAAAAATGTATACCGACCCAAATCGGATTCATGCTACGACCCCAGGGCGAGTCGAAGGGAACCCTTTATTCATCTATCACGATATTTTCAATCCTAATAAAGAAGAAGTTGAAGAATTTAAAACACGTTACCGTCAAGGATGTATAAAAGATGTTGAGGTAAAGGCACGCCTTGCCGAAGAACTTATTCTCTTTTTACAACCTTTTAAAGAAAAACGTGCCGAACTACTTGCAAAACCTCACGCTCTTCAAGACGCATTGCAAATGGGCACAGAAAAAATGCGTGCTCTAGCAAAAGAAACTATGGAAGAAGTTCGTGACACCTTAGGGTTAAGCCATAAATGGCGTTCTCGTTTACTCCCTTAATTGTTATACACTCCTATGACCTTTGAATTACGAGCTGCTTTTTCGCCTTGTGGAGATCAGCCCGAAGCTATTGCTAAGCTTACTCAAGGCGTACGTAATCACACTCCATCTCAGGTGTTGTTAGGCACTACAGGATCAGGAAAAACATTTACCATTGCTAATGTGGTTGCTAATGTCAATCGCCCTACACTAGTATTAGCACATAATAAAACATTAGCTGCACAGTTGTATCAAGAATTCAAAGAATTCTTCCCTAATAATGCTGTTGAATATTTTATCTCCTACTACGATTACTACCAGCCCGAAGCATATATTGCTCGTAATGATACCTACATAGAAAAAAGTCTCTTAATCAACAGTGAAATCGATAAACTGCGTTTATCCGCAACGCGATCTATTCTAGAGCGCAGAGATACTTTAATTGTTTCTTCTGTATCGTGTATTTACGGTATTGGCTCTCCCGAAAACTACACTTCCATGGCATTAGAACTCAAAGTAGGAAGGGAATATCCAAGAGCAATACTTGCCTCTCAGCTTGTAAAAATGAATTATCAAGCTTCCTCAGTAGCGCAACGCTCAACTTTTCGCGAACGCGGTAGTGTGATCGATATTTTCCCTGCTTATGAGAGCGATCTCGCAATTCGTTTAGAATTTTCCAATGACACATTATCTTCTATAGAATACAGCGATCCTCTCACTATGATTCCCATGGAATCGGTAACCTCAATTATTTTATATCCGGGATCACACTATGTCACACCTGAAGCTGTTCGTGAACAAGCAATACGCTCTATACGCGAAGAGCTAGAAGAACGTTTAGCATTCTTCCAAGATCGTCCTATAGAACAAGATCGCTTATTTCATAGAACTACGCATGACATCGAAATGATCAAAGAAACCGGATTTTGTAAAGGAATAGAAAACTATTCTCGCCACTTTACAAAAAGTCCTCCAGGAGCTCCTCCCGCCTGCCTATTAGATTATTTCCCCGATAACTTTTTACTAGTTATTGATGAATCACACCAAACACTACCTCAGATACGCGCTATGTATCGCGGGGACCGTTCTAGGAAAGAATCTTTAGTCGAATACGGTTTTCGTCTTCCCTCTGCTTATGACAACCGTCCTCTGACCTATGAAGAAGCTAGGAAATATTTCCATAATGTTATTTATGTATCTGCAACTCCTGGAGAGACAGAACTCAACGAAAGTCAAGGTCATATTGTTGAACAAATTATCCGCCCTACAGGAATTCCTGATCCTATTCCAGAAATCCGTCCGGCAACAGGACAAGTAGACGATCTCCTAGAAGAAATTCGTAAACACTTATCTAAATCTCAGGCAAAGATTCTAGTCATCTCCATCACCAAAAAGCTTGCCGAAGATATTGCAGCTTTCCTTTCAGAATTAGATATCGCTGCTGCCTATTTGCATTCTGGAATAGAAACAGCAGAGCGCACCCGTATCCTCTCTGACTTGCGTTTAGGGAATATTGACGTGCTCATAGGAGTAAACTTACTCCGTGAAGGATTAGATCTTCCTGAAGTTTCTCTAGTCGCTATTCTCGATGCCGATAAAGAAGGTTTTCTACGTAGCACTTCGTCCTTAATACAGTTTTGTGGAAGAGCAGCAAGGAATGTGGACGGAAAAGTCATTTTTTATGCTGACCACAAAACTCTCTCTATAGAACAAACCTTAAAAGAAACAGAACGTCGTCGGCAAATACAGTTGGAATACAATAAAGCAAATAAAATTACACCAAAACCCATTATCAAAGCGATCTTTGCCAATCCTATTCCGCAAGGAGGGAAAAAGGAAGTTCAAGATACCCCTCAACAACCTTTATCTACACAAGAATTAGAAAAGCTCATAAAAAAATACGAAAATCTCATGCAGCAAGCTGCCAACGCATTCAGATTTGATGAAGCTGCTAAATATCGTGATAAAATGAAAGCTGCTAAAGAACAACTTCTTTATCTCTCATAGAACATTAAGAAAAACCAAAAGGAAATCTACTTGCTTTTTGTAAAATCAGAACCTAATATTGCCTTAATCTCCCCGCAACCTCATTGTGATCATATGATCCGTATGCTCATATTGTGTTAAATAGGTCTTTGGGAGCTAGTTTCCAACCCTTGACAAAAGAGATTAAAGACTCATGCTAGAAGTTGTCATTTCCGATATCCAAGCCAGAGAAATTTTAGATTCCAGAGGATATCCCACACTATATGTTAAAGTAATTACAGACGCAGGCACTTTCGGAGAAGCTTGTGTGCCTTCGGGAGCCTCCACAGGAATCAAAGAAGCTTTAGAGCTTCGCGATCAAGATACCTCTCGATACCAAGGGAAAGGTGTTTTACAAGCCTTAAAAAACGTGAAAGAAGTTCTGCTTCCTGTTTTGCAAGGAGTCAGCATATTTGATCAAATCCTTATAGACTCTATTATGGTAGAAGCAGATGGCACACCAAATAAAGAGAAATTAGGAGCGAATGCTATCTTAGGGGTATCCTTAGCAGCTGCAAAAGCAGCAGCCGCAACTTTAGGACGATCTTTTTACCGTTACGCGGGGGGATGTTTCGCTCATATTCTTCCCTGTCCTATGATGAATCTCATTAATGGCGGCATGCATGCAGACAATGGTCTTCAATTTCAAGAATTTATGATTCGCCCTATAGGTGCACATTCTCTAAAAGAAGCTGTGCGTATGGGTGCTGATGTTTTCCATGCGTTGAAAAAACTGCTCAACGATAGACATCTCGCTACAGGAGTTGGAGATGAAGGCGGATTTGCTCCAAACTTAACATCTAACTCTGAAGCTTTAGACCTTCTTTTACTAGCTATTGAAAAAGCAGGTTTCCAGCCTGGCGAGGAGATCTCTTTAGCTCTTGACTGTGCTGCATCTTCTTTCTACGATACAAAAACAAAAACTTACGAAGGGAAAAACTCTCAAGAACAAGTCAGCATACTCGCCGATCTTTGTGATCGTTATCCTATTGACTCTATAGAAGATGGGCTTGCGGAAGAAGATTTTGATGGTTGGGAATTGCTAACCGCAGAACTCGGAGAAAGTATACAGATTGTAGGTGATGACCTCTTCGTAACCAATCCAGAGTTGATAGCAGACGGTATAAGCAAAGGCCTTGCTAACGCTGTGCTAATTAAACCTAATCAAATCGGCACATTAACAGAAACTTCAGAAGCTATACAGCTTGCCCATAGTCAAGGATACACGACTATTCTTTCTCATAGATCCGGAGAAACTGAGGACACAACAATTGCAGATCTTGCTGTGGCCTTCAATACAGGGCAAATTAAAACTGGATCCCTATCACGTTCGGAACGCATTGCCAAGTACAATAGACTTATGGCAATAGAAGAAGAACTAGGTTCTGAAGGTTTATTCAAAGACTCTAACCCATTTTCTGGAGAATAGAGTCGGGACGATCGCTTTCTTGTGATTTCTAGAAAGCGATTACCTCTTTAAACTTCCCAATGATTAAACTGATGGTTCTATTCTTAAGAACCATTCTAAAGATAGAAAAACTCCTTATCTATAGTAAATAGTAGATGTCTGCTTAAGCAAAATTTCTTATATACTTAAAAAATAAAGAAAATAGGCAATAAAGAAGCATTTTTAGATCTCCATGATCTTCTAAAATGCTGTCTTGCAACTACTAATTTGATGTAGATGATCCCTTTTACAAAAACAATAGGCTATCGTTTGTGGTTAGCATGCGTAGCAGCGATATTAATTCCCTTAGGGATTAATATCGTTTTACTTAACCTCAGACAATACCATACTACAGTTTCATCAGTTACCTTAGCATTTAAAGAAAATGCTACGTTTAAAGTGGATACCCTCATGCAAATTGTCCCACTTAATGCTGATGTTTTAGCTCTATTTTCAGAAGTCTTAGATCTCGATGAAGGAATTCCCTCGATCCCTAACGTTGAACTTAGCAACGAAATGCAACGGATGTTTAGCTCATCATATGATGAGATTTCTTTAATTAAGTTGTTCCCCAATGGGGAGAAAATCGTTGTTGCCTCTAGTATTCCTCAACGTCTTGGAGAAAATTACCAAAATAAACTCGACATTTCTACCCAAACAGACTTTTCAGCAACATTCAAACAGTCTGAGAACAATCATGAAGTATTCTCAGTCATGCAGGCAAATATTTTTGACAATGACACTCATGAACTTCTAGGGATTCTTTATACAACTCATAACATTGAAAAATTTCTTGAGGATATCCTTGTAAATACCCAAGCATACTTTAATGTAAAAACGGCTCTTTTATCTAAAGAAGGGATCATTTTAAAAGCATCTGATCCCGATTTAAACTTACGTGCTATCTACCCTAACCTTACTGAAAAACAATTTTGTGACACTTTCATGGACAAAAGCACCTGTCCAAAAAATATTTCTTTAAAGCCGATTCCTCTATCCCCACTATCTATAGAACCCAACTTTTTTTCTTTTAAAAATGGGAAAAATGAAACATGGAGCTACCTTGCCCATGTTCCTAATATGGACCTGAGCGTACTTTCATACGGAATAAAAGCTGAGCTCTTTGCCACATTTTGGAAACGCACGTTAATCTATTTCGCGTATTTTCTATGTGTTGTATTAGGAAGTATTATTGCCTATCTCGTTGCGAAACGGCTCTCTCAGCCCATTCGCAAACTTGCCACAGTCATCATACAAACTAGGGAAAACATCCACGCACCCTATAAGGATGATTCTCTAGGGTTTGAGATCAATAGGCTAGGGCATATTTTTAACGCCATGGTGGAAAGTTTAAACCAACAACAAAGCCTGGCTGAAAAAAATTATGAAATAAAAGAAAGTGCTCAAAATGCACTACATCTAGGAGAACAAGCACAACAAAGACTCCTTCCTAATATGCTTCCTAATTATCCAAACACTGAACTCGCAAAAGCTTACATCCCCGCTATTACTGTAGGCGGGGATTTTTTCGATGTCTTTATCGTTGGTGAAGGCGATCATGCCAAACTATTTTTAATTGTTGCTGATGCTTCTGGGAAGGGTGTCCATGCCTGCGGATACTCTCTATTTCTTAAGAACATGCTACGCTCGTTTCTCTCGCAGATGCCTTCAATAAAAGAAGCTATAAAACAAACTGCTTCGCTATTTTACCAAAATACTGCGGATTCAGGGATGTTCGTCACACTATGTGTCTATAGTTACAATTACAAAACAGGAATTGTAGAGTTTTATTCCTGTGGTCACAATCCTGCCTGTTATCTGTCTCCGAACGGCGCCGTTTCTTTCCTATCCCATCGTGGTATGGCTTTAGGATTCCTTCCCGATATTCCTGATATCCCCATGGCAAGCTTTAAGCCTGATCCAGGATCCCTAATTATCTTGTATTCAGATGGAATTACAGAAGCTCATAATAAAGCTTTAGAAATGTTTGGAGAAGAACGACTGAAAAACGTTGTAAAAACCTTAGTGGGTAAAAGCGCTGAAGATGCTATGCATTCTTTAATACTATCTGTGAAAACTTTCGTAGGGAATTGCCATCAACACGATGATATTACCTTACTGATCCTTAAAATATCTGACTTATGAAACAAACTTTTACCAAACGCATTTTGTTGTTTCTTTTTTTGGTAATTCCGATTCCTTTAATTTTGAATCTGGTCGTCCTATCCCTATTTTCTTTTTCAGCAGCAAAAAGCAATCTCATGGAAAACCTCCATACCCATGCGACAAATTTTAGCTTAGAATTTGAAAAAAAACTTACCATCCATAAAGTTTTCCTGAAACGTCTAGCAAATACGTTAGCACTAAAAGCCTATTCCTCATCTTCAGAAGATTTCTATTCTCAAGCTTATAACGAGATGTTCGCCTTATCCAACATGGATTTCTCGCTGTGTCTTATTCCTCTAGTACAGGGAAATATAAAAACAAAAAATCCCCACGATCCGTTTATCTACTATTTAAAAGAGCATCCTGAAATAAAAAAGAAGCTGAGCATGTCTGTAGGAAAGGCATGCATCATTACTGTTCCCTCAGGATCAAATACGCATTCTACAAACTATCTAGTGATTACTGAAGATATCGAAGTATGGAATTCACCAACAAGCGCGGGATTGCTTGTTAGCTTCTACCCTATGGATTTCTTACAAAAAGACCTGTTTAAATCCCTACACTTAAAAGATGAAGACATCTGCCTTCTAAATAAATACGGCGAGGTTCTCTTTGCATCATCTCCTAAATTCTCCTCAGAAGTATTTTCATTAGATATTGCAGATCTCCCTAAAATCACTGCAAGAAAACAAGCCATCCCCCTTGAAGTCGCACCAAAAATCCTTCACGAACAAAAACTGATAAGCGTAAAAATACACAATAAACGCTATCTAGGGCTTGTTTTGAACAAGCTTCCCATTCAAGGAACTTACACCCTATCTATTATTCCTCTCTCTTGGTTTATTATTAAGGCTATCCGTCTCCCTCTAAATGTAATTTTCTTTTATTCTCTAGCTTTTATCTTAATGGGATGGATCCTTTCTAAAATTAACAAACGATTAAATCAACCTATTCAGGAACTTACCACATGCATGGAAGCGGCATGGAGGGGAAATCATAATATCCGTTACGAACCCCAGCCCTACGGATATGAAATTAATGAATTAGGAAACATTTTTAACTGCACATTGCTGTTGTTACTCAACTCTAGAGAAAAAGCAGAAATCGAACGTCTTTCTGGAGACAAGCTACAAAAAGAATTAGCTATTCTTTCTTCGCTGCAAGAAGCATTACTCAGTCCTCATTTCCCCGAGTTTCCTCATGTTTCTTTTATTTCGAAACATCTCCAAGGCATGCAAAGATCTGGTCATTTTTACGGATGGAAAACCTCAATTCCTGAGCAAAGTTTCCTAGGTGTTATAGGCCTTGCTGGTGATATAGGATTGCCGTCTTATCTTTATGCCCTATCAGCACGAAGTTTATTTCTTGCCTATGCGAACCTTTCTTCTTCTTTAGAAAACATTTGCTCCAATACTTTCAAAGCGTTTGAGCAAACCACGGAAGGCGATGAGGCCACTATCTCTATGACATTTATTCGCTACTGCTCAACTGATAGAAATTTATCTATCTTATCAGCAGGAGAAACACCTCCTGTAGCCTTTTTAAAAAGACAAGACACATTTTCTCGTCTTATCTCGCCCTCAGTCCAAAACATACAACCCGGGGATATCCTAGTGTGTATCACAGGAAATAAAGAACTTACAGAATACCTCTTGCGCTTACCTATTGAAGATTTGATTAGAGATCCTTTAGCACCTCTAAATTCAGACAACTTTATAGAAACTCTTACAGATATGCTAAATAAAGAAACTCAATCACAAATAGATGGAACTCTACGCTTCTTATCTTTCATCTAAATGAAGATTTGTAATAGTTATACTTTCACTTCCAGGTTCTTTAGGTCCCTTGCCTAACCATAAGAGTACCCCTGAAACCATAAGAGCAAGAACACCCAGGAGTACAGCTCCAGAGACAATGATGACAAATGCTGGAGAGGTGACAGCAAGACAGATAACAACTACAGCTATACCAATAATCACAAACACTACAGAGCTCTTACTGATTTTTGATAATGTAGCTTTATGATTTTGCCCAAACTGTGCAATGGTCGGGCAGTAAAACTTTAGATGTTCGTGTATATTCATTCCTTATACTCATCAGATCAAAAATTCAAACGGAACATGTTAGTCATGTACGCCTTTTCTTACAAAATGATAAAAACTTCTTTCCGATACCCTTAAGAAGGTTTTTTGCTCTTGTTGCTTTCCATCTTTCTCATCCTGTGAGCACTAGTACTCTTACTGTTGTACAGTGACCTTATTCTGATATTTTCTTTAGGGAATCGCTTACTGACAGAAACCTAGAATTCGTGATAAGAGGTAGAAAAAGCCCAAAGTTTTCCTCGTATTTCCTATGTCACGACTGGATTTTTTTGTTTTTGATTCATTAGTTCTTAAGCAAAAGCATAATGAGTTAGAAGAGATTTTCTGCTCAGAAAATGACGATCTATTTCGTGCTTATCAAACGACTGCTCTCCAGTCTCCCCTAGCAGCAAAAAACCTTACCATCGCAAGAAACGCAGCACGTTATATCCTTGCAGAAAACGGGGAAATCGATATTACAAAAGTGGTTTCAGCGATCGAGCACCTGACAAACTGTCTCTATCCTTTAGGTCCTCATAGACATAATGAAGCTAAACCTAGAGAACACTTATTAAAAATGCTTCAATCCATCAAACAAGAACCTGAAATTAGAGAAAGGATAAAAAAACTTTTTGTTCCCTCTTATAGAGTCATTCAAGATCTTATCCGTAATACCCTAGCTCTCCCTACAGAGATCGAGCTCACTCCTATTCATGTACGTCAGGCGGCACTCACAGCAATGTTTTCCTATTTACGTCAAGATGTGGGTTCGTGTTTTGCAACAGCTTTTGCTATTCTCGTTCATCAAGAATACCCCTCTCTATTCATAAAAGATATCGATGATTTGCTCACCTCAGGAAAACTTACAAGAATCATCGGCACGCGAGAAATCTCCGTACCTATGAATTTGTCAGGCTGTATTGGCGAACTATTTAAACCACTAAGAGTATTAGATCTATACCCAGACCCTATTGCTAAACTTTCTGCATCTCCAGGTTTACAAAAAGCATTTGCCGCAGCTGGCGTCATCGACATCTTAGATGATCCAGAAGTTCGTTTGCAGCAAATCCTTGCTCATGAATACCTAATGAGTAAGCTTCAGCATGTCGATGACACTTTAACAGCTAATGAAATCATTCAGCGTACACTACTGCACCACTACCAAATTACCGAGCAATCTGTACGAGCAACTCTATTTCAGGAAGGATTCTACAGCAAAGAACAAGCATTTTTCTCTATTGAGCATTCTCATAAGCTCTCTCAAATACAGAGAGTCTATAGTTATCTTTCTGCTTATGAACTAGCTAAATCTGCTTTTATAAGCGATACGCAAAATCCATTACTAAAATCTTGGGAATATACGTTAGCTACCCTCGCTGACGCTAATGATACCTCAACTCTAAATCACATTCGCGTAGCCTTAGGATGGGACGCTGATGATCCTAATAGCTTAGCGCGTATTATCCAAACTTTCGCTCAAGAAGAAGTCGAGAAGACTCGTGATCTGATACAACAATGCGAACAGACATATAATGAAGCTCGTGCTCAACTAGAATATATAGAAAGTCGCATGAGAAATCCACTCAATGAGCAAGATAATAAGATCTTGATTATGGATCACATGCGCTTTCGCCAGGAGCTAAACACCGCTCTTTATAATTGGGATACCGCTCAAGAAAAGGCAAAGAAACTTTTTGCTCTTCCGAATTTCTTACTCTCCTTCTACACCAAGACTATCCCTCAATATTTCCGTAGTTCTTATGATGCCTTTATCCAAGAATTCTCTCACCTTTATACTGATTCCCCTGCAGGATTTCGCATACTATTTACCCACGGGAGAAGCCACCCTAACACCTGGTCAGCTATCTATTCAATTAACGAGTTTGTCAGCTTTGTATCAGAGTTCTTTTCCTCAACAGAAGTAGATCTTCTTGGAAAACATGGTGTTTTAGGACTAGAAAAAGAAGTTTCAGCTCTTATCCATTACATTGTCTCTTGTATTCATAAAAACTCTTTCCAAGAAGCAGCGATAACTCGCATTCTTAAAAGACATAATTCGGTAGTTCCTCCTTCAGTTCTTGATAACTTAGACAAGATTTCCCACACCCCCTGGGTCTATGTTTCTGGAGGAACAGTAGAAACTCTATTAAAGGATTACTTCGAGAATCCCGAAGAACTGACACGTGTTGAAAAACATCCTGAAACTGCTCATGAATTAGCGGCTTTCTTCTCAGATGCTTTGAAAGATCTTCCCTATGCAATAAAAAGCTATTTAGAAGATGGTGCGCATTCTTTAATCGCTTCATCTCCCACGCACGTTTTTTCTATAATTGCGGGGTCGCCTCTATTTCGTGAAGCATGGAATAATGATTGGTACAGCTACACTTGGTTACGTGATGTCTGGGTAAAGAATCACCAAGATTTCCTAACAAACACTATACTAAATCAACAAGGGATCTATACATTTATAGAAAGATTCTGCTCAAAATATAGCCTACAGAATCTCACTTATGATTTTCATGATTTTTGTTCCGATCATTCTTTATCCCTTCCTGAGCTCTATGAAAAATCTGTAAGATTTCTAAAAGAAAACTTCCCTAAATCTGAAAAAATCTCTGCTCTATACCAACGACGTTTAGCTCACCAAATTGTGCAAGATGTTCCCTATACCTCAGATCAACAGCTCCCTGAGGTTTTAGATAATCTGAGTTCCTATCTAGGGATCTCATCGAGAATCACCTATGAAAAATTCAACACGCTCATAAACCAATTCATTCCCAACTTTTCTCTATTGTCTTCGGGAGAAATTCGTCATCTCTTTAAGGGATTAATGATGGAAAGTTACCAGCGAATGTATTTCGAAGAAGATATCTTTCTGAGATTAGCAACAGCAATGCGTCATCATAATCTTGCTTATCCTGCTCCTCTTCTCTTTGGAGATAGTAATTGGGCATACAGCTATTTCGGATTTATCCTTCACCCAGGAACTCAAGAAATCGACCTTTGGCAGTTTAACTATGCTGGTTTACAAGGGTATCCTCTGGAAAACATAGACAAACTTCTGTCCGTAACACAACCCTGGATACTCTATGCAAATCCTATAGACTATGGTATGCCCTCCCCTCCAGGATACCGCAGCCGTATGCCGAAAGGATTTTTCTAATCTTCGTCACAAGATTTTTTCTTTCTTTTAAAAATCGAACGAAATAAAGATTTTAGGGAGTGTTTAGAAATTTCTCTCCCCATTGCAGAAATACTCTCTGTTAACGGAAGTTTTTTCGGACACACGCGAACACAGTTGTGGGCTTGCCCACAACCTTCTATACCTTTTTTACCCATAAGCGTACGTAAGCGCTTCTTAGAATGCTTATCCCCAGGATAAGTATTAAACAAACGTGCTTGAGCAATAGCTGCTGGGCCTATAAAATCATTGTGCTCATTAATTTGAGGGCAGGCTTCCGTGCAACACCCGCATGTCATACACATAGACAAGGCATACATAAGCTCTTGCTCTTCCTGAGATACCTTGACCCCACTGTGCTCCCCATCAACATCAGCAGCTACCCAACCCTGTATCTTCTGTAAATTATCAAACATGATGGATCGATCGACTATAAGATCTCGAATTAATGGGAACTTCGTTAGAGGAGCTAAAACGATCTCTCGAGATCCCGTCTCTCTTATATACTCTTCAATGAGTGCTGTACATGCCTGACGAGGAACACCATTCACCAATAACGAACAAGAACCACAAACTTCTTCCAAGCATCCTTGTTCCCATACCACAGGATTTACAGTTTCCCCAAGGGTATTTACAGGATATTTTTCAATTTCCATAAGAGCACTGATGACATTCTCTCCTGGATGTAAGGTCAATTCAAAACTTTCCCAATATTGCTTCCCCGGGGTCCCCCGATAAATTTTCAATATAAAAGTTTCAGGAATATCCATAAGACTCTCTTTATTTATATGGGCAAACGAATAGTTTCTGGGACATTAGCAAGCTTGATTTCCCCCGTTGAAGATTTGGTATAATCTCTTAACGTAGGTTGCACATGACGCGTATCAACAGGCTTGTAAGTAATCACAGGTTCCTCAGGAGAATATGAAGCCAATGTCGTTTTTAACCAGTGTTCGTCATCACGTTTAGGAAACTCTTCTTTATAGTGAGAACCTCGAAACTCGTCTCGTAACAATGCGCCTTTAGTAATTGCTAACGCCAACTCTAGCATAGGACCCATCTGCCGTACGAAATGAAAGGTCTTATTAGCAAACTGCGAAGAATCATGTACAGAAACTTTTTGCAGTCTTTCTCTGAATTCTTTTAGCTGTTCTAATGTGTTCTTCAGGTCTTTGTTATTACGTTTCACAGTGACATTTCTCACCATGACATTGGCAATCTCTTCATGCAAGACAAAGATATTCTCTCCCCCACTTCTAGAAAGTAAAAGAGCGTTTTCTTCTTTCTCTTGCTGGAGTGCATCTGAAAAATCTGTAGAAGTTGTTAGACAAGAGCCAAAAGCTGTAATAAAACGTGCAGCTTCTTCTCCAGCGACTAATCCCGCATAGAGACAGGATAATAAAGAATTCGCACCTAGACGATTCGCACCATGATATTGGAAATCCGATTCACCACAATTAAAGCATCCAGGGATATTCGTCATCTGCCGATAACGGCTATCACGATCAGGATCATCAGCAGCAGGCCAATCTACCCAAGCACCACCCATAGAATAGTGCACAGCAGGGAAAATTCTCATCGGCACTTTATCAGGGTCTTCTCCAGTAAACTTCCTGTAAATATCAAGAACAACTTCCAACTTATGTCGTGTAGAAGCTGGCAAATGCGTAACATCTAAGAAAACTTCCATACGACCGTCTATTCCTAATCCTGCTTCACAGACCTGTAGAATAGCACGAGCACCGACATCACGGCTGACTAGGTTCCCATAAGCAGGATACATGTCTTCTAAGAAATACCAGGGTTTTCCTGTTTCTCCACAAGGGCGCCGCGAGCCATCAGGGAAAATTATCGTCTTGGAAGAATCTCCAGGGACCCAAACACGCCCTCCCTCACCTCGAACAGACTCTGATATTAATCGCAATTTATCAATACCAGGAATAGCCGTAGGATGAATTTGTATGAATTCTGGGTTTGCATAAGTCATACCTTGAAGGAACAAGCGTCCATTTGCCGCTCCTGTACAAAATGTCGAATTCGTAGACATCTTAAAAATAACCCCAGGACCGCCTGTAGCAAAAATTACAGCATCACCTTTCAGAACTTCTAAGCGATTATTGAATAAATTCATTAATACAATACCACAGGCTCTACCTGCATTATTGGTAATCAATCTTATAAATTCATGATTCTCAAATTTATTCACACGTCCCTGACTCTCACGACGTCGCACCTGCTCATCTAAAGTATACATAAGCTGTTGGCCAGTAGAAGCCCCACAAAATACTGTACGATGATACAGCGTCCCTCCAAATCTACGTACATCCAAATCACCATTAGGTGTACGATTAAAAGGACATCCAAAATTATCCAACATACGGATAATCCTAGGCGCCGCTAAACACATCTCCAAAACAGGCGGTTGATCTGCTAAGAAATCTCCTCCCTTTATCGTATCGTAAGCATGTATATAGGGAGAATCTTGCTCCTCATGCTTAAGATTCAGAGCAGCATTTATGCCTCCCTGAGCACATACAGAGTGAGATCTTTTTACTTTTGTCAATGACACGAGATCAACAACTATACCGAAATCCGCCAGTTTCATGGCTGCTGACAACCCTGCTAAACCGCCACCGACTACGATAACTTTACAACCTTGTGCTTTCATAATCTTATGCCATGATATACAAATTCCAAATCACACTAATGCCCATGGCTGCCACTATGACCATGGCAAAATAACATACATTACGTAAACGAGTTTGAGAACGTAAAGATATGACGACACCCCACCTTGAACAAAATGTCCAGAGACCATTAAACCCATGAAAAGCTGCAGAAATCACAAGAATAGTGTAAAAAATTGCCATCCATAAGGACCCTAAAGAATCCCGAACAACATAAAGAAAAGCAGTCCCAACATTAGGAGTCAGGAGATACGCTTTTTTCTCTAATAATTGAGAAACCGCGCTGCCGTCAAGATCCTCTTTGTCTAAACGAATCGTTTCAAATTGAGGCGCTGAAAAATTAATAGTGAAAAATCCTTTAGTGCCACGAACTATTGCTGCATACCGCGAAGGGTCAATATCGACAACATAGTATGTTTGCCCATGCAGTTCTACATGAACAGGATAACGAAGAAAACGAAACTGAACCACATGAAAAATAAGACCGAAAAGTAAAATCCAAGCAGTTCTTCTTTGCCAAGTATAGGCAAGATTCCTCGCATAAATTAAAGCGGGTTTTCTGCCGTCAGAAGCTCCTGAGTTAGTTTGTGCTTGAAAAAGATAGATGATGCCTATGACAGCGTGACAAGTAAACGGCAAGGCCAAAAAAACGATTTCTATGATCTTAAGACCAGGAATCTGATGAAATTTACTTACCAACTGAACGAAACCACTACCTTCCTTAAAATAAGAAGAAGCAAGCATATTGGTAAACATATGCTCACAAAGAAATAACGTAAATGCGACTCCTGCTAAAGAATGAACACAACGTAAAACAAAGCTAGTGTAGTACTTCCATGACCTCTGAGCGGCCCCAGAACATGCTTCCTTTTCGTTCATCATAAGCCTTTATTTCACAATTTCTTTTTTTAGCAACCATAGAAGCTTAAGTAGAATTATGTGAAGTTATTTTTACTGACAAATCAGAGATAGACTAACCTTTTTTTCTTCCCTCCAAGAATCGCAAAACATTCCTTCGTGCTATATCCGCAAGCTCCTGAGGAGTCATACCATGAAGATGCGCTATCGTTTCTATCGTATGCGTTATGTAAGCAGGTTCATTTCTCTTTCCCCGATGTGGAGTAGGAGCGAGAAAAGGAGCGTCCGTTTCTATTAACAAATGCTCAAGAGGAATTTGAGCAACTACAGAACGGAGATCTTCAGCATTTTTAAATGAAACAATCCCGCTAATGGAGATATACCATCCACGAGAAAGTAATTCCTCAGCATCATGTAGTGTACCTGTAAAACAATGGAGCATACCGGGACAAGAGCGTTCATCATGATGATAATATAGATCGATCATCTGGAAAAAATCATCAAAAGCACCACGACAGTGCACCACAAGAGGTAATTCAGAATCTAAAGCAAGGGATAAGTATTTCTTCAATACTTCCTTTTGACGTTCTTGGGCAGGGCCATCTTCAGCAAAACAATAATCTAAACCTACCTCACCAATAGCTGCTAATTTCCCTGCTTGGGCAAAGCCTTGGAAATAGTGAAAATGTTCCTCTATATCTGTATGAGCATCTTGAGGAGGAGTTCCAGCAACATGACAAAAACGCACATCAGGAAAACGTTCTGCATAACGAAACGATGTATCAAGCTCGTCTATAGTTGTGGTTACATTAACAAGGAGAGATATCCCAGAATCTTGTGCACGACGAATCACGTCATCAGCATCCTCAACGAAAGCCTCATCTGAAAGATGTAAGTGAGCATCTGCTAAATCCATAACCTCTTCTCCTTAAAATCTTGGCATCAGGAAATGAGTGATCATACATCTCCTCATGAAATATCTTCAAAAGAATCGGTTTCCGCAGAATTTTTTCTTAGAAATTAAAGACAAAAAAAGGGTGTATTTGAATCAATACACCCCAAATAGATTGTGTTATCCTGATAGGTTAATTTTTCGAAAACACCATATCTTCGAGAATGGATTGTGTTATCTTCTCAGGAAGCACTATAGGATCAGACTGATCCGCAGGATAGTAGACATAAGAAGGAACACTTGCACGACCTAAACGTGCCAGCTCTTCGGTAATCCCTGGATCCTTACGTGTCCAATCCGCTTCTAAAGTAACCACTCCATGTTTTTTAAACATCTCTTGTACAGCACTTGCATACAATACAGGTTTATTCATCTGACAAGTTAAACACCACTTAGCTGTAAAGTTCACAAACACCGCTTGTCCTTCCTTACGCAATTGAGCAAGTTTCGTAGCTGAAAACGGTTGCCAAACGTTATTCTCCTGAACAGCTACAGTTTCTGTTGCTTCGACAAAATTCTTTGAAGCAACAAAACTTAAAGATAGAGCTCCTGCAACACATCCTAAAAATAATGTTGAAGCAATCACCCTGTGTTTCTTAGGAGAAACTGGCGTACCCCATTTCCCTAAAATCCAAGCGCCTATACCTGCAAGCCATAATCCTGCAAGGAGGATAATTAACGCTGTAGTACTTGTTTCTGAACCAAAGATCCACGCTAACCAAGTTACCGTACCTAATAACATAAACCCAGTAAGCTGCTTAAACGTACTCATCCAACTTCCAGGTTTAGGAAGAACGGAGAGCATCTTAGGAAAGATAGAAAATACAAGATATGGCAATGCCATTCCTAGGCCTATCGATGTAAATATCATCAATTGCTTAATGAACGATAAAGACATCACCAAACCTAGTATAGAACCTAAAAAAGGTCCTGTACATGGTGTAGTTACTAATGTTGCTAACACTCCGTTAAATACAGCTCCTACAGCTTTATTTTTAGAGCCTCCAGACTCTGTGGATTGGAGTTTCCCTCCAAGAGAAGCAAACATCGTGCCCATTTCAAATAAGCCTAGAGAACTCAAGGCAAACAAGAAGAACACTATAACCAAGGTCGCGACAAACATAGGCTCTTGAAGCTGGAAGCCCCAACCAATGTTATGCCCTAACATTTTTAAAAGAGAAGCAACCCCTGCTAACCCCCAGAAACAGCCCACTACACCTAAAGTGAAGCATAAGCCATTGATAATTACGGATGAGCGGTGCTCGCCAGCAGATTTAATTAATCCGTAAACTTTAAGAGTAACTAAAGGCAAAACACAGGGCATAATATTAAGAAGAAGTCCCCCGAGGAACGCCATGGCAATAATCGTGACATAATTCCATAACGCGGATGTTCCCGATTCCGATTCACTAATTTGACCACGAACTGCGAACGATTCCACCTCGCTACCCGTTTTATCTGTAAGCAATAGAATCCCTTGCAACTCCTGATTTTTCTGAACTCCTGAAATGGTTTTTATCTTCAGTTTCCAAGCTGTTCCTGAATCTTCACTAATCGCTTCTTCAGAATAAGCGAAAATCTTATCGGCCTTCTCTGAAATAAACCAAGCCTTCTCAGCACGGTTTTTCTGTCCGGAAATATTTAAAATGATCTCGCCATCTTGACTACGTCCCAAAGTAATTGTCTGATCTTCCAATAGACGGGGTTGTGTTTGTAAAGTTTGAGCGAACTCTGCAGTTCTTTCAGGATATAAGATCACATCGCCGTCACGATAAGGTAGGGATAATTCTAGATCAACATTTCCCGGGACACAACTCTCTCCACAAGCCAACCATTCAACATGCGCTTTTAACACCACAGATTCTTGATTATCTAAACTCTCAGGAGCACGAATATCTGCAACTATAAAAGCATGATCGTCATAACCAAAGAATGTCGTGCCCTCCTCCTCAAAAACTTTAGGAGTTGGCCAATGCTCTTCTTCAACTATGAATCCCTTGGGCAAATTCCAATTAATTCTCAATGGACTACCCACTTCGCCAGGATTCTTCCAATAAATATGGCTTCCCTTAGGAGCCGCTATCTTAATCCCTAATCTGAATATTCCGCCTTTAGGAATGTGGGATCCCTCAGAAATGAGAGTAGCACCTGGTGAAGCCGTCTCTACAATAGGCTCTGCAGCACGCAGTTTCTGACCATACCCAGTAAAGGCAGGCACAGAAAATAGAA
The DNA here is from genome assembly GCF_000204255.1 of Chlamydia psittaci 6BC. Taxonomy (NCBI): domain Bacteria; kingdom Pseudomonadati; phylum Chlamydiota; class Chlamydiia; order Chlamydiales; family Chlamydiaceae; genus Chlamydia; species Chlamydia psittaci. The sequence continues at coordinate 1,130,720 of NC_017287.1, forward strand.
ATGCTACCAATATAGTTTGAAAATGCTTTTTGATTTTATTCAAAATAACTCCAACTATTTCTAAATCAGGTAGATAATTATACACTATTTATAATTTTGTTTTTACTAATGCTTTTGTAAATCTCTTTAACAAAACCTACTTGGCTCTATACCAGAATTTTGATAGGATCGTCTTTTGTACGATCCCCTCATTATGTAAAGAATTTTATACTCTATGTTGCAATTCACCCATAATCCCATTATCCAGGCTTACACAGAAGCTGACCTTTTCGGTAAGGGGATATTCTTCAGTCTACTGATTCTTTCCCTTTGCACTTGGACAGTACTACATCAAAAGCTTGCTATTCAAAAAAAATTTCTGAAATCAGGAAAATCTCTTAAAGACTTCTTGATAAAGAATCGTCATGCTCCCCTGTCCTTAGAAATTCACCCGGAGTTAAACCCCTTTGCTGACTTATATTTCACTATTAAACGGGGAACTTTAGAACTTCTTGATAAAAATCGTCAGCAGGCACCAGATCACGGCCCGGTATTATCCGTTGAGGATATACAATCCTTAGAGACCCTACTTGGAGCCGTTATGCCAAAATATCGTGCACTTATGCACGAAAATAACTTTATCCCTGCCACAACAATTAGTCTAGCGCCCTTTTTAGGCCTTTTAGGAACAGTTTGGGGTATTTTAACAGCTTTTTCGCATATCAGTTCAGGAGAAGTTGGAGGAACAGCCATGATGGAAGGGCTTGCAACAGCTTTAGGAACGACAATTGTAGGATTGTTTGTTGCTATTCCCTCTTTAATAGGGTTTAATTATCTTAAAGCTCATTCTTCTCGGTTAATTCTAGAAATAGAGCAGACAGCGTATTTGCTGTTAAATTCTATAGAAGTCAAGTATCGTCAGACAAATTTATGAAACGTATTATCGTTGAAGATACTGAAGAAGATCCTAATGTTAATCTGACTCCATTGATTGACATTGTTTTTGTTATTTTAATGGCGTTTATGATAGCCATGCCGTTAATACGTATCGATTCTATAGCTTTAGCCCCTGGAACACAAAATCATAAGGTTCTTGCAAAAGAAGATGCGCTATCAACAACAATCAAGGTATTAGCAGATCATACGATCACTCTCAATGATCAAGCTCTTTCTTTAGGAGAACTAAAAACGCAACTCGCCCTTTTACATCAGCAACACCCAAATCAAGTGCCTTTGCTGCTACAAGATGGCGATACACCTTTTAGATTATACCAAGAAGTAAAAACTACGATAGAATCAGCAGGATTTCACGAACTCCATATAGCTTTAAAAAGCTAATTATGAAAAAAGCTCTTCCTTATAGCCTTTTTGCCATCATTTTCCACGGAGCGTGTATAGCTCTCCTTTCATATTCTCCCGCAAACAAACCACCGACTAAACCTGTACCATTTAAAGAAAAAATTGTTGCTTTAAGAGAACCTTTGCCTAGTGTAGCAACTGTAACAACGCCTCAACCCACCCTAAAAGAACATACAGATAAACGCGATATTGAGCCATCTCCTCAGAAACCGAGCGTAAAACCGCCTGTCGAAAAGAAAAAAACTGAGGATATTCAAAAACCTTGTGTCCCCAATAAACCTAAAGAAAAGCCGAAACCACAACCCAAGGGAGAAAATCACCCCACAGCAAACAAAAGCATAGGAAAAGAAGCCAAACTCAAAGCAATTGCAGACCTGACAAAAACACTCTCAAAACATCTTGATGACAGTAATGCTCGGCTCGCCGATATCACTGTTCCTACAAATAAACAACTCGCAGTACAAACAACTTTAGCAACAACACAAGATGAAGAATTATGCCAATTGCTCCGTGAGCACATGACTCTTCCTTTTTCTGGAGAAGTGAGATTAAAACTTGTATTAACGCCTCAAGGACGGATTCAGGATTGTGTTTTATTATCTGAAATTAGCGAATCCGAAAAAGAACTCATTCTTATGCGCATCCACGCAATTCCTTTTAAAAAATTCTTAGATAAATACAAAATCTCGAAAAATATCGTTTTTCATATTAAACTGCTGAGTAATGAGTCTTAACATAGTAGGGGTTGTTGGAATGTTACGACGTATGTTAGTCAGTGCTTTCCTGATTTTTGGGATGATCTCCCTCTATGCTAAAGACTTAGAAGTCTCTGTGCGTTCTGAGATATCTCGTTTACCCATACATATAGAGTTAAAGATCGGCTCTAACGATGCGCCACAACAAAAATACTTACGCTCATTGTGTACTACCTTCATTAATGATTTAGCTCTTGGTGATCGTCTTCAACCTTCTCTTGTTCAAACCGGGACTTCCTCAGCACCTTTTAATATAGCTATTGTTTCCCATTATCCAGAAATCACATTTACCTTATCCAGAGGGACTCAAAATTATCAACCCATGCACTCTCTGGTGCTTACAGAAGATAACGCTTCTAACCGTCAGAAAATACATGAAGCTGCTGATAAGATTCATTATGCCCTTACAAGTGTTCCTGGAATCAGCTCGGGGAAAATCATTTTTTCTCTAAGTAAAAATCCTAAAGATAGTGAATTAAAACAAGGCGAGCTTTGGTCTGTAGATTATGATGGAGGGAATTTGCGCCCCCTTACACAAGAAAACTCCTTATCTATTACTCCTAATTGGATGAATATAGGGAGCAAGAATCCCTACCTGTATGTTTCCTATAAATTTGGCATTCCGAAGATTTTCTTAGGTTCTTTAGAGAACACTACGGGGAAAAAGGTTCTGCATTTACAAGGGAATCAGTTTATGCCAGCTTTTTCTCCTAAGAAAAAGCTATTAGCTTTTATTTCGGATTCGTATGGAAATCCGGATTTATTTCTTCAGAGTTTTTCCCTATCAAAAGGCGCTATGGGGAAACCCCGTAGAGTCCTTAATGAAACTTTTGGAACACAAGGTAACCCTTCTTTTAGTCCTGATGGCTCTAAGTTAGTTTTTGTTTCCAATAAAGATGGTAGACCACGTTTATACATCCTTCAAATAGACCCAGAAATTCAATCTCCCCGATTATTAACCAAAAAATATAGAAATAGCAGTTGCCCTTCATGGTCTCCTGATGGTAAAAAAATAGCCTTTTGCTCTGTGATTAAGGGTGTTCGGCAGATTTGCCTATATGATCTGGCTACTGGGAAAGATTATCAACTAACAACAACCCCTGTAGACAAGGAAGGGCCTTCATGGGCCGTGGATAGTCAGCATCTTGTGTATAGTGCAGGGAACTCAGGAGAGTCAGAACTTTATTTATTAAGTCTGATTACCCAAAAAACTAAGAAAATTGTTATAGGATTAGGGGAAAAACGTTTTCCTTCTTGGGGAGGTTTCCCTGATAACCAATAAAGAGAATCTTATGAAAAAGAAATACCTAAGCGTTCTGAGTTGTTTACTACTTACTCTTTTCGCCCTACCTTCATGCTCTTATCCTTGTGGTGATTGGGATACTATTTGCGAAGATTGTCAACATCCTAGAAGAAGAAAACAAAATTTCGCTTTTGTTCCTCTCTACACCGATGAAGAGATGAATCAACACTTTGCGGATGCCTATGATTCCAAAGAAGAACAGTTATATAAAACAAGCAGTCAGTCCATGGCTTTCCGTAATATTACTTTCGCAACGGACAGCTACACGATCAAAGGTGAAGAAAACTTAGCTATTTTATCTAGTCTTGTTCGTCAAATGCAGAAATCTCCAAAAATGACACTGTACATAGAGGGTCATACTGATGAGCGCGGAGCTGCATCGTATAACCTAGCTTTGGGAGCTCGCCGCGCCAATGCTGTTAAGCAACACTTAATTAAACAGGGGATTTCAGCAGACCGGCTATTCACCGTATCTTATGGAAAAGAACAGCCGATAAACCTGGGTCATAATGAACTTGCTTGGCAACAAAATCGTCGTACAGAATTTAAAATCCATGCACGTTAGTTATAAACATTTTTTCTATTACGGATTCTGGTGCTGCTTAGGATTGACTTTGCCTACACACGCAGCGGGGAAACCTCCTGCCATACAAACTGTGCTGGCAGAGATAGAAGATGCTTCTACAAAATTGTTATGCCACGAAGCAGAAATTCAAATGCTTACAGATCGCATAGATGAACAAGATAGCAAAATACAAAGACTTTCTTCTGCAAAACCGGAATCTCTCACAAAACAAATCCAACAATTAGAAATTGAGCACAAAACGCTAGCCAAAACCGTTGCGGTGCTGACAGCATCTGTAAAAGATATCCAATCTACCTTACACAACAAACTCCAAGAAATACAAAAAGATCACAAGACTCTTTCTCAAGATATCCGTCTCTTACGACGTTCTCTTCTTGCCCTGGTTGATGGAACTTCTCCCGAAGCATATACGGATCTTAGTGAAGAGATTCCTGCTCACATCCATGTTGTAAAACCTGGAGAAACCCTAGGTAAAATTGCTGCGAAATATAAAGTTCCCGTAGCAGAATTAAAAAAACTTAATAAATTGAATTCTGATATTATTTACGCCAATCAAAAGCTTTGTTTACCAGAGAATAAGAAATAAGCATCTGTTTTTGCATAACTAATATCTAATTCTCACTGTAGATAATAAACAAATTCTTTTGTAGGATCGGAAATAAAGTCCGATTTATCTATAATTCAATGAAATTGACGATTGCTTTATTTGGTGAAGCAGAAAAAGGAAGCTACGATACCGCCTATTTATGTCGTAGTACAGCAGAGCTTTATGACCACTTAGGCAACGGATCTGCAACAACCAAATCAGGAATAGCCTTAGCAATACAAGCACTAATGTACAACTATAACGTGCTCTACTTCCGAGTAAAAGAGGAAGGGTATTGTATAGACAGCTACTTTTTTGGACTTCACTTCTTAAATACCCAAACTACTCTAAAAAACATTATCGCTATGGGTCTTCCTGGTGTTGGTGATCAACACATCATAGAAGCCTCTAAATCTCTCTGCCGAAAATATAAAAGTTTTCTTTTATTTTTCGAGCAAGACCTCTACGATTTGTTAACCTTTAATAAGATTTTCTAGTCGATAGTTCCGAAATATTCTTTTAGACCTTCTTCATTAGGAGCCATAGCTTTCTGTCCTTGCTGCCAATTTGCAGGACATACTAACCCATGACTTTCAAAGAAAATCAAAGCATCTAACACCCGAAGCTCTTCATCTATAGAACGACCTAAAGGAAGGTCATTTACTACCATATGTCTGATGATACCTTCCTTATCAATCAAGAATGACCCACGGAAGGATAACCCTGACTGGGAGTCTAAAACACTATAAAGCTTAGAAAGCTCATGAGTAGTGTCGGAAATTAGAGGATAGGTGATACCTTTAACTCCACCAGCTTTTTTGTCAGTTTTTAACCAACGCTGGTGTGTGTCGAGATCATCAACAGAACAGCCAATAACTTGAGCTCCGCGATTTTCAAACTCTTCTAAAGAATCTTGAAAAGCATGTAACTCTGTAGGACAAACATAAGTAAAGTCTTTAGGATAAAAGAAAAGAATAACGTATTTACCACGATAATCTTTCAAAGAGATGTTTTTTACTTCGCCGTCAACGACTGCTTGTACAGAAAAATCTGGGGCAGCTTTCCCAATAAATAACGATCCCACTTTACGACCCTATTTTTTAAATTATGCTTCGCACCAGAGAGGACTTGAACCTCTGACCACCTGGTTCGTAGCCAGGTACTCTATCCACTGAGCTACTGGTGCACAGCTCTTTCGATGAAAAGTGTAGTCAAGTTCAGCCAAATGATCAAGTCTTTCTCCTCTATCTTTGAAAAAAGATCGCTCTAAACAAAAAAGATATTCTCATCAGGCGTTGTATAAAATTTATTTACCGCTAGAGATCATCCGGGAGAGAAGTTTCCGGAAATTGAGGATCTTGCAATTCCTTGGAAGAGTCCACGATAAAAAATGAACTAGTCAAAAGTAAGCAGGAAATAGAAATCGAATGCTTTAAAATATATTTAATCACTGTCAGAGGATCTAAAACCCCTGCTGAAATTAAATTTTCAAAGGTATCATGAACACAATTGTATCCAAAATAAGGATCGGCATGTTCTAAGACTGTCGCAACTACAGCGTCTGGAACTTTCCCGGAATTTCTTGCCAAGATCCTCAGAGGAGCTTCTGCTGATTGCAACATACACTTACAGCCAAACATCACCCCAGCCGGTAATTGCTCTGGGATTTTTACAACAGATGCGGCACGAGCTAACGCTGTTCCACCTCCAGGAAGGCATCCTTCTTTAAAAGCTGCTTTTGTTGCTTTTAAAGCACTTTCTAAACAGATTTTCTTTTCTCGATATTCGTTTTCTGTAGTTGCTCCTAAATGTATTTGAGCAAGCCCTCCAACAAATCTGGCTAAACGCTTTTCTAAATCTTCAGTATCCATTTCGGAACTACTATGAGCAATGGCTCGGCGTAAATAATCTATATGCTGTTCTCTTCTTTCCTGATTGCCTTTTCCTTCCGATAAAAGGGTTGTATTTTGTGTAATGACGATCTTCCCAACGGAACCAAGAATACTTGGGCTTCCTTCTTCCAAAGAAATTCCCAATAGATCCCCTACAACAGTTGCCCCTGTTAAAATGGCAATATCTTCAAGGATTTCCTTACGTTGATTACCGAAACCAGGAGCTTTTATAGCACATATGGGGAGCTCCCCCTTAAGCTTATTAACAATTAAAATAGAAAGAAGCTGAGGATCAAAATCTTCAGCAATGATAATTAAAGGATTTTTACTCGTCTGAAAAGTCTGATCTAAAAAATGAATAAATGCTTGATTTAAACAAGATAACGTCTGATTGCACAACAAGATGGAAGCATTTTCATAGATCACTTCCATAGTCTCTGGATGGGTGACAAAATACGGGGATAAATATCCAGCATTCAAACCCACATCAGTAGTTGCTTTTAGCGTCGTCTCTTTATTCGTTCCCTCTTTTATAGAGATAACACCTTCTATACCTACAGTTGCTATAGCATCAGATATAAGTCTTCCTATCAAAGGGTCGTTATTTGCAGATGTTGTCGCTATTTGTAATACATCTTCTTTTGGATCTGCTTCAATTACGAGCTTAGTAAGCTCCTTATCCAGCATCTCCCCAGCAAGATGAATTCCTTGTTTGATCTCTAAAGGGTCTAACCCGACAGCAACCCCTTTCAATCCTGACGAAAATAACGCATCTATCAATACAACTGCGGTAGTAGATCCATCTCCTACCTGGATTTCTGTTTGCAACGCGGCTTCTTTAGCAAGCTTCAAACCCGTATGTTCGAAAGCATCCGTCAAAGTCACTTCTTTAGCTATAGAAGCACCGTGTTTTGTGACATAAGGAGACACGCGATCTTTTTTGATAACAACACAAGACCCTTGTGGCCCTAAAGTTGCAATTACAGCTTTAGCTAAAGCACGCACCCCCCGATTTAACGCGCTAAGCCCTTCTAATCGATTCTTGAATATTTTAGACACGTTCTTTCTATGTCTCCCTAGATTCCAGGGATAAGGCGACCCTATAAGGTCGCTTATAGAAACAACAAAAATTCCTGTCAAACAGTGGAATCAAGAGAAAAAATTACTCTTCTTCACCATAATCAGCTATTAAGAAAGGCTTACGTGTACTTTGGAACTTTGTTCTCCCCTCAGTACACAACTTTTTTAACGGCCAAATAATATAGCGTTCTTTCTGGCAGATATGCAGAAATGTTTCTTCGCCTAAACAACGATATATAGAGTTTTTTCGCAAAGGAATTTTCTCTAAAGCGTTAAAGGCATTCTCCACTTGTTTAGGATAAAGAGTTTTCAAAGTTCCTAAAATTGTACTTTGCGTTTCCATAGGAAGAAACTCTCTAGGTTTATCTAATACAAGCAAAACGCCTGAGCAAAGCTCCATTTTATATTTGCCAAAAAAAGGTTCGTAACAAAAAGGATAAAATGTGATTCCCGGCAAGCGCGCTTCATTTAGTTTTTTAGCAACAAGATTCCCATCCATCCAAGGAGCACCAATCAATCGAAAAGGAAGGGTATAGCCTATGCCAATACTGGATATAGACAAGGCTCCGATAATTCCTGTTGCTGCATAAAAAAATGCCGTTTGCGCATCAGGAATTTGTGGACTAGTAGGAATCCAATTTAATCCTGTTTGCGAAAATGTCATAGAGCGCTTCCATCCCTGCATAGGAACTACCGACACATCAGCATAGGGGGCGTATTTCGCTTTATAAAAAAGTGCTAATTCTCCAGGAGTCATTCCGTAGCAATAGGGAATTTCAGGAGCATACTCCGATTGAGATATCGGCATAGGGCCATCTATTATCTTACCGCCCATAGGATTCGGGCGATCTAAAATGATGAGGTGTTTTTTGTACTTTTGTGCTGCACGCACCAGATGAAGCAAGGAAGTGATGAAAGTATACGAACGCACTCCTATATCCTGCACATCATATATTAAAACATCACTCCCCTGTACAGCATGCTCAGGAACCTCTTTAACACCATATAATGAAACTATGTGTAATCCCTGAACCTTCGGAGCTGTTCCAGGAGTTTCTGCCGGTGCAGTTCCATAATATCCATGTTCTAAAGTACAGAGAACATTCAAAGAACATAGATCACGATGTTCTAGAAAAGCAGAGAGGGAATCTTTCCCCTCATGGTTAATAGCAGCATTGTGAGATATTAATGTTATTTTCTTATCACGAATCCAAGAAAGATACGGCTCATCATTAAAAATACGATCTAGTCCCACTGACACTTGAGGGAACCCTAAGCAAGGAAATAAACATAATAAAATTAAAAATGAGCGTATGAGTCTCATAAAACCTATCTGATTATAAAAATAACATTTTGATAGTTTGCATGTTGGTTAAGTACTGCTAGCAAAAAAGATAACTTTATGCAACCTTGCTAATAGTTGTGTAGGTGCGCCTATTTCGATTATTTTGTAATATAATCGCGAAAGGCACTACAATCGACAAAATTACTAATGTAATTCTACACGAGACAGAAACTGTTAGTTATTTGCTCTTTCCCTTTTGCTAAGGAGAAACCCATGAAGATAGTGATTGCTAGCTCCCACGGTTATAAAATACGAGAAACCAAGACTTTTTTAAAACAATTAGGAAGCTTTGACATTTTCTCATTAACAGATTTCCCTAACTACCGCTCTCCTAAAGAAGTAGGTTGTCTTCCCGAAGAAAACGCTCTAGCAAAAGGTCTCCACGCAGCAAGAGAACTGAACTCTTGGGTAATCGCGGATGACACTATGCTTATGGTCCCTGCATTAAATGGGCTTCCTGGCAAGCTATCAGCGACTTTTGCCGGAGAAGATGCTTGTGATAAAGACCACAGAAAAAAACTTCTGCAAGAAATGCAATCTTTAGAAAGCATCGTAGATCGTTCTGCTTATTTTGAATGTTGCATTGTGCTTGCTTCGCCTGAAGGAAAATTCTTTAAGACTCGTGGGATTTGTGAAGGCTATATTAGCCATCAAGAAAAAGGCTCTTCGGGTTTTGGTTATGACTCTTTATTTTTAAAATATGACTACAAACAGACGTTCGCTGAACTTTCCGAAGATATAAAAAATCAAGTCTCCCACAGAGCTAAAGCTTTACAAAAGCTCGCTCCTTATTTACAAGACCTGTTAGAGAAACAGCTAGTCTCTAGGAATTAACATTTCCAATGAATGTTCTAAGCAGCCGCGGATTTCTCGCATCTCTGCAAGTATAGCTTCTGCTCTTAAAAAATCTGCTTCTAAACTTGCCGCTGCTGGCATGCCTTCTTTTCCTTGAAGTTTCTGTGTAGCTACAGGCATTTCTAAACTCACTGTAGATTTCGCTGTAAGTCGGTGGGTCTTGTTAAAAGAAACCGTTTGAATACCTTCATTCATGGGAGCTTCCAATTAATCATGGGCTTATTCAGCTTTTTAAGCAGGTAGTTAATTTTTGAAAAGTGCGAACAACCAAAAAAGCCACGATGTGCCGATAAAGGGGAGGGATGCGCAGATGCTAAAATTGCATGTTTATGTGTGGAACGAAACAGCAAATCACATTTCTTCCTTGCAGCATTCCCCCATAAAACAAAAATAACATGAGATCGGTTTTCTATGAGTTTGGTAACAATTGCATCAGTAAACTGTTCCCATCCCCGACCCGCATGGGAAAAAGGAGAGCCGGCACGCACAGTCAATACAGTATTTAACAATAAGATCCCTTGATTCGCCCAGGCCTGTAAACATCCCGTGGTATTTTGTACTCCCAAGTCTGTGTGTAATTCTTTAAAGATATTCACAAGAGAAGGAGGCAAGCGCACACCTTGAGGAACACTAAAACTTAATCCGTGTGCTTGTCCTTCTCCAGGATAAGGATCTTGACCAAGAATAACAACACGCACAGAATCAAAAGGTGTGCTTTTTAATGCAGTAAAGATATTGTCTTTTGCAGGGTAGATGGTTTTCTGCGAATACTCGGACTGTAAAAATTCCCTAAGCTTATACATGTAGGGTTGAGACCATTCATTTTCAAGCTGCTCTTGCCAAGACAAAGGAAGCTGGTCTATAGTAAAGGCATTCTGCATAAACCGCCTACTTTTATTATTTGAAAATAAAAATATATTAACCTTCTTAGATTATTTTAGCTTCAGGGATCCTGATTTTTTTTCAGTCAGAAGCTATTAAATTAGGATACCACTATGCTTACTTCAGAATTAAACGAAGCACAAGTCGCAGCAGTAACTTCACCACTAAGTCCGATTTTAGTTCTCGCTGGAGCCGGAGCAGGAAAAACTCGTGTGGTAACTTGCCGCATCCTTCATCTCATTAACGAAGGTATCGCCCCTAAAGAGATCCTTGCAGTAACTTTTACTAATAAAGCAGCGAAAGAACTTAAAGAACGTATTTTACATTTATGCCCTCAAGCTCATGGTTCTGACATTCCTATGGTATGTACATTCCACAGCTTAGGGGTATTTATTTTACGCAGGTCTATACAAGCACTAAATAGAGAAAATAATTTTATTATCTATGATCAAAGCGATACTGACAAACTGCTCAAACAATGTTTACAGAAATTTAATTTAAAGAAAACTCTAAGCAGTTCCATACAATATCATATCTCACAAGCAAAAAACCGTTTGCTTTCCCCTGAGGACCTGGATCCCGAAGAATATATAGATCCCGTGGTTTCTATTTATAAAGAATATCAGCAACGTTTACATGAAGCCAATGCTTTAGATTTTGATGATTTGTTATTTCTTACAGTACGACTATTTCAGGAGTTTCCTGAGGTCAGAAAAGAATACAGTGAATTATGGAAGGCTCTTTTAATTGACGAGTATCAAGATACGAACCACGCACAATATAAAATAGCTCAGACAATAGCTGGGAAACATCAAAATATATTTGCAGTGGGAGATCCCGACCAATCGATTTACTCTTGGCGCGGGGCAAATATTCATAATATTTTAAACTTTGAAAAAGATTATCCTCGAGCCCTTGTTCTTCGCTTAGAAGATAACTACCGGAGTTACGGAAATATTCTTAATGCTGCCAATGCTCTAATTCAAAACAACGCTTCACGATTGAAGAAAGACCTACGCAGCGTAAAAGGCCCTGGAGAAAAAATCCGTGTATTCTTAGGGAAAACAGATAAAGAAGAAGCCGAATTTGTAGCTGATGAAATCAGCCGTCTGCATAGAAGATCTCAGATTCCCCTTAGCGATATCTGCATTTTTTATAGGACAAACTTCCAATCTAGAACTTTCGAAGACGCTTTATTACGTAGACGTATTCCCTATGAAATTCTTGGCGGTCTTTCATTTTACAAACGCAAAGAAATTCAAGATATCTTGGCTTTTTTAAGAATGTTCACTGCGAAATCCGACGTTGTTGCTTTTGATAGGACAGTCAATCTTCCTAAAAGAGGGCTAGGTCCTTCTACGATTTCCTCTTTAATTGAGTATGCTCTCACAAATAATTTGCCGATTTTAGAAGCATGTAACAACGTTTTAAAAACTCAAGATGTGAAACTCTCTAAGAAACAACAAGAAGGTTTGAGGGAGTATCTCAGTATTTTCCAACAACTCGAACATGCTTATGCAACCCTTCCTCTTAATGAGTTTGTTGTCGCTACAATACGCATCACTGGATATTTCCAAGTATTAAAGGAAGATCCTGATACTTTTGAAGATCGGAAAAGCAATCTTGACGAACTCGCTTCAAAAACTTTTGAGTGGGAACAGCAAAATACAGATGGAACCTTAGAAAATTTCCTAGATGATCTTGCTTTAAAAAGTTCTACTGATGACACGGAACTCGTTGCAGATCGTGTAAATCTCATGACAATTCACAATGGTAAGGGTTTAGAATTCCGCATAGCTTTTGTTGTAGGATTGGAAGAGAACCTCTTCCCTCATGCAAACTCTAAAGGTAGTTATGAAAATCTTGAAGAAGAACGACGTCTATGTTACGTAGGAATCACTAGAGCCCAAGATCTCCTTTACTTAACAGCAGCACAAACTCGTTTTCTTTGGGGCACAGTGCGTGTCATGAAACCGAGTCGTTTTCTTAAGGAAATCCCTAGAGATTACTTGATTCAAGTACATTAGGTATGTTTCAGCACCATCAAAAGCTTTCTCTTAACTACCTTCCCTCGCTGCGTATGCAGCAGGGATTGCAAATGTTACAATCTCCGATTACAGAACTCTCCTCCTATATACTTCAACAAATCATTCATAACCCATTTTTCGATATCTCTTCTCTAGAAGAGGAAGAATGGTCCACATGTTCTTCATTCCCTTCCGTGGATGCTTCCTATTCTCGTCCTGAATCTTTATTTTCCCATCTTCTCACACAGGTGCAACAAACTTTTGATCGTCCTGAAGATCTGCTTATTGCTCAACACATTATAGGAAATCTCTCAGATCAAGGTTTGTTTCTTTCTTCTCCTGAAGAACTCTCGCTACAACTTGAAGTGTCTCTAGAGGCCGTGAATAAAGTATGGAAAACGATTCAATATTTCCATCCTCTAGGTATTGCTTCTCCATCTCTACAAGATTATTGGCTTCTCCATTTAGAAGGCTCCCCACACACCCTTGCTTACAAGATTATCAAAGAGCACTACTCTCTTTTGATTAACTGTGACTTCCTCCGTATAGCAAAGAAATGTCACTGCTCCCCTGCAGACTTAAGACATGCTCTTAAAAATGCATTAACCACAATCCCGTGGTGCCCTGCCAAAGGATATGCGTCCTCCTCCAATATACAACCCGCGCTTCCTGACGTCTATGTCGCTAAAAAAGATCGGGTTTGGGAGATTCAAATCAGTTCCAAAGGACTACCTCCTATAAAACTGAATAGCGAAGTATTTCACATTTATGAACAGTTACCTAGAGAGGAAAAAAAGACCCTCACACAGCAAATTCTTTCTGCTAAATGGCTGATTAAAAACTTAAGAAAACGAGAACAAACATTGTTTTCGATTGTTGAGAAAATCCTTCCTCATCAAGAAAACTTTCTCTTGGGCAAAACATCCTGCCCTAAGCCGTTGTCTGTAAAAAATCTATCGGAAGAATTGCCCTATCATGAATCTACGATATTTCGTGCTATAGAAAATAAAACCTTGGCAGGCCCTATAGGTATCATACCTCTGAAACACCTCTTCCCTCGTCCTGTAAGTACTAGTGATTCTCAATCCAAAGAAACTATATTACAATGGATTCATCAATGGGTAGCCTCTGAAACCACACCTTTGTCTGACGCTGATATTAGCAAACGTATCTCACAACAGGGCATCCAATGTGCCCGTCGTACGGTAGCTAAATACCGAACACAATTAAAAATTCTCCCTGCGCATAAAAGAAAAGTACATTCACAAATGTAAAGCGGTTTTACATTTTAGCAATTAGGTAAAGTACGCTACATAGATTTGCTGCCAGCGAACGCTTTCTAATTTCTGTTCTCTAGCGTATTTTTCAAGAACCGGAATAGGTTGTGTTGCAAACATACGAATCTCAGCATCTGTAAGTCTTAGCATTACCCATAAAGGAGGAATCCCCAGCATTTTGCGGATTTTCTTCATAGCACGACGAAAATAGCTCTGTACAATCAATAATCTTGTTCCGAAATACACAGGTGTAGAAAGAATACAGGCAAGACCTGCTAAAGGAGACCATAAAGCTAACCCTAACCCAGAAAGAACAAAGAAAAATAAGCAATAGCTCTCTCCTGGGGAACGAAATAACGGTCCTAAAAAGCGTCTCCAAACTTTTGGCGAGGTTTGATAAGCTAAAACCTCTTCAAACATAGGTTCATAAAACTTCATACGTGCTGCATGTACGGCTTCATGAGAAAGAATTTCTTCTTTAGAATACATATAAAACCAACGTGCAGCTTTACGTAGATGTTTGCGCAGCTGTATGGTGACATGGTTATTGGTTATCCATGTGCACCCAGCCTCCCAAACATCCATTCCTTCATTAGAATATATGACTTCTAAATGTGTAGGATTAATATCAAAAATCTCTTGTAATCTCGGAGGGAATGCTGTGGGATAATCAGGAGCGTTATCAATTATATCTTGAGCGCGATATAAAAAAGGCGGTTTTAATTCTTCAGGCCCAGCGAGTATTCCTTGTTTGTTCAAATCCAGGAGGTCATCTTCCAAAGTTTTTGGAGGAATTAAAAACTCAAACTTTTCCACGTTTTAGTTCCATATTTCTAAGATACTCATGCTATCAGAATTTCTTCTTATCCGTTGTTAAAATCAAAAACTTTAACAAATCAACAGTAAGCATTTTTTGAGTAAATATTCTCATTAGATGTAATGATTTGCTTCTTATCATCTCATCTTTCAAAAACAAGAATTATTCTTATTAAAGTTTTCGTATAGAGCTACATTTCTTAAGTACTACATTATTCCCTTGAAAAGAATCTACTTCATACTGAATAACGATTAGGACATGCCAGGCCCTCTGGTTTAATCTCTATTGAAGAATTTGAGTTTTGCGGTTTTTATATGTTTATATGAAGATCAAGCTTTACAAATCATAGAAATTATAGAGACATGAAAGTCTCTATAGTCAGCGATTTTTTCTTCTAAGAGAAAAAATAAAATTACCTATTTATAACCCTTCTTTATTTTGAAGATTTCCTCTTCATATAAGCAGGTTATTGTCAAAGTTTCTAGTTTGTCCGTTATTTAAAGTGAGCTGAAATACGTATCAGTAGTGAAAGCTTGCATTAAATAATCGTTGCTTGCATGAGGATTTTTTTTAGATAGGGAATAAAAACAATAAAAAAGGAGAGGCGGTTTTACTCCAAGTAAAATGCGGAGTTCGCCATTTAATATAAATGAAAAAATCCTTAATCGTAGTGGAATCTCCCGCTAAAATTAAAACCTTGCAAAAACTCTTAGGGAAAGGTTTTATTTTTGCTTCCTCACTAGGACATGTTGTTGACCTTCCCGCCAAGGAATTTGGTATCGATATCGAACATGATTTCGAACCTGACTATCAAGTTCTTCCTGATAAACAAGAAGTTATCAGTCAAATTTGTAAATTAGCCTCCAGTTGTGATATTGTCTATCTCTCTCCTGACCCGGACCGAGAAGGAGAAGCGATTGCCTGGCATATTGCAAATCAGCTTCCTGAAAATACGCATATCCAAAGGATATCCTTCAATGCAATTACCAAAGGTGCTGTTAATGAAGCTCTAAAGCATCCTCGAGAAATCGATATGGCTTTAGTAAATGCTCAACAAGCTCGTCGCCTGTTAGATCGTATCGTTGGTTATAAAATTTCTCCTATTTTAAGTCGTAAGCTACAACAAAGATCGGGTATATCTGCAGGACGCGTGCAATCCGTAGCACTCAAGCTTGTCGTTGATCGTGAAAAAGCTATCGAAGCCTTTGTACCTACCGAATATTGGAATGTGCGTGTTTTCCTCCAAGACCCTAAAACATCTAAGACATTCTGGGCCCACCTATATTCTGCTGACGGGAAAAAGTGGGAAAAAGAACTCCCTAAGGGGAAAACCGAAGATGAAATTTTATTAATTAACTCTGAAACTCAAGCTCAACATTATGTTGATCTGTTAGAAGACGCTTCCTATAGAGTGACTCGCGTAGAAGCGAAAGAAAAACGACGTAATGCCGCGCCACCATTTATTACATCCACCTTGCAACAAGAAGCAAGTCGTCATTTCAGATTTTCTTCTTCTAAAACGATGTCAGTAGCTCAGACATTATATGAAGGTGTCGAGTTAGATAACGAAGATGCTACAGGATTAATTACTTATATGCGTACAGATTCTGTACGTATTGATCCTGAGGCATTAAATAACGTCAGAGATTATATACACAACACATTTGGGCAAGAATACCTTCCGAAGTCTCCTAATGTCTACACGACAAAAAAGATGACTCAAGACGCCCATGAAGCTATTCGCCCTACAGACATCCATTTATCTCCCGATAAGCTTGAAGGGAAACTCTCCGATGATCAACTCAAGCTTTATTCTCTTATTTGGAAACGTTTTGTTGCTTCCCAGATGAATCCTGCGATTTATGATACATTAGCAATGACGATTTCAACGAATGTAAAAATAGATTTGCGTGCTTCTGGATCATTATTGAAATTTAAAGGTTTTCTCGCGGTATACGAAGAAAAGCTGGATGATGATACAACCGAAGAAGAAAATCTATCGCTTCCTCAACTACACGCCCAGGACGTTTTAGATAAGGAAAAGGTTTCAGCAGAACAAGCTTTTACAAAACCCCTACCGAGGTTTACAGAAGCTTCTTTAGTAAAAGAGTTAGAAAAATCCGGCATTGGCCGCCCCTCTACATACGCAACGATTATGAATAAAATTCAAAGTCGTGAGTATACTATTAAGGAAAATCAGCGGTTACGCCCTACAGAACTCGGGAAAATTATCTCGCAATTTCTTGAGACCAACTTTCCTCGGATTATGGACATAGGTTTTACAGCTCTTATGGAAGATGAGCTAGAGCTTATTGCTGATAATAAAAAGTCTTGGAAATTACTTCTTAAAGAATTTTGGGACCAATTT
Organism: Chlamydia psittaci 6BC; assembly: GCF_000204255.1. Taxonomy (NCBI): domain Bacteria; kingdom Pseudomonadati; phylum Chlamydiota; class Chlamydiia; order Chlamydiales; family Chlamydiaceae; genus Chlamydia; species Chlamydia psittaci. Next base: position 1,147,831 of record NC_017287.1, read on the forward strand.
CTTCCTGTAGTCACTACTGCAGAAAAAGAAGCTGTTATCCCTCGCGTGATAACCGATATCGAATGTTCCGCATGTCACAAAGGAAAACTTGTTAAAATCTGGGCAAAAAATCGTTATTTTTACGGATGTTCAGAATACCCTGAGTGTGATTTTAAAACTTCTGAAGAAGAACTTGCTTTCAACAAAGACGATTATGCTGTTGATACACCTTGGAATAGCCCCTGCCCTGTTTGCGGTGGGGAGATGAAAGTCCGCCACGGACGTTTTGGAACATTTTTAGGATGCTTCAACTATCCTCAATGCCGTGGAACGATTTCCATTCATAAGAAAGGTGAGGAAGTAGAACAAGAAGAAGCTATTCCTTGTCCTGCCATTGGTTGCTCAGGGAAAATTTTAAAGAAACGTTCTCGTTACAATAAAACATTCTATTCTTGCTCAGAATATCCTGACTGCAGTGTGATAGGCAACACTATAGATGCTGTTATTACAAAGTACACAGGAACTGCAAAAACACCCTACGAAAAGAAAACCACAGGGAAGAAAAAAGCCACTACAAAATCCAGCAGCAAAACGACTAAAACAACTGCTAAAAAAAAGAAAAGCGAAGGAAAGACTCCAAAAACCCCTAAAGCAGGAGCTTTACTTACACCATCTCCTCAACTAGCTCTGATGATTGGCCCGGAACCTGTAGGACGTGGAGAAGCCACAAAGAAAGTCTGGCAATACATCAAGGACCATAATCTACAATCCCCTGAGAATAAAAAGATGTTGCTGCCCGACGAGAAGTTTGAAGCAATTATTGGCCCGGAACCTGTAGATATGTTCCAATTGCCAAAACTACTCAATCAGCATTTATTCAAATCTGATTAATCCTCGTGCTCATCATCAGCTTCTTCATAGTTATCAATCAGCTGATAAACTTCTTGCACTGATGTAGCTTTAGATAAAGCTGAGCGAAGGAAACGCACTTTAGAAGCGGATATTAAATAGTGGCCACAAAGTTTCCGCGTTTCAGAAAGAAACTTTGCTTCACTTTGATAGTATTCCTCGACCCACTGCAAATGCTGAATAAAAGCCTGTTTTCTCTTAGAAAAAGGCACTTTTTGATATGTTCCGCTCGCAAGATAACTTTCTATTTGTCTTACTATCCAAGGAGCTCCCATAGTACCGCGGGCAACAAGTACACCATCGCACTGCGTAGAGTCCATCATCAGCTTAGCTGCTTCTGGAGAAAAAATATCCCCATTCCCAAATACAGGCAAATCCTTACCGGCGGCAGCTTTCGCTCGCGCTATGTATTCAAGATTACTAGGGCCAACATAACCTTGAGCTCGTGTTCTTCCGTGCACAAAAACAGCGCTTGCGCCAGCATCTCTTATAATACGTACTGTTTCTTCAACATTAATATTGTTGCAGTCCCACCCGGAACGTATTTTTACAGTAACAGGAATAGAGACCGCCTCTATGATCTTCTCCAAAATTTTCCCAATAAGTTCTGGAGATTTTAACAATCCTGACCCACTGCCATCTTTTGTGATCCTGTCTGTAGGACAACCACAATTTAAGTCGATTAAATCAAAGCCTAGACCTTCCAAAACCTTGGCAGCTTCTCCCGCCATTTCAGGCTTACTACCACAAAGTTGTCCCCCAATGGGGCGCATAGATTCAGAGTACTCTAAAAGCTTGAGAGTGCGTGAAGGAGAGTAGTGTAAACCCTCAACCTTAACCATCTCACAAAACATTAGCGCGGGAGGACCGTAAAATGATGACATTTTCCGGTAAGGATAATCTGAAAAACCTGCGAGAGGCGCGTAAACTACAGGAGATTTTAATAAAATATTTCCTATACGTATTGAAGAAGCCATGGAGACTGAAAAATATTAAGAATAACAAACCTTAGGGTTCGTAACACAATAAAAGGAACAGCCTCTAAGCAGAGTAGAGCAATTAAAGGGCTAATATCAATAAAGCCAATCCGCGGAATAAATCTTCTAAATAAAGCTAGATAAGGCTCTACAAATTTATATACGTATTGATACCATTTTGCATTGTGGCATTCAGGAACCCAAGAGGCAAGAATATACACTAAGATTAAAAAACTATAAACATTAATAGCTGCTTTCAAAAAATAAGATAACATTCCTTTCCCCTTTATAAACAATTAATATGTGTTTTTCTTGAAAAACAGCCATTTATTCTTTAAAATGGTTACCTTTATTTTTTAAGAACACCGTACTATGGATTTTAAACTGCCCATATACCACATAGGGGTCGCCCTAGATGCAAACCACACTATTAAAATAGCAATTTTGCAGAAAACATGTAAAGGATGGATAGTTTCCCATTGCGAGCAGATTTCTAAAGATCAAGAATGGTTGCCTCCAAAAAAATACTTAACATCATCTGTCACATTTTCGTTAAGAGGAACCGATAGTTTAATTAGAAGTTCGCTGTCTTCATTAAGAAATAAAAATAATATTTTAAAAATAGCTTTAACAGATCTAGAAACCAACGCACCCTTCCCTTGGAATTCGTTAGTTGTTGCTCCTCAGTTGGGGAAAAGAAATGAGTCGGGAGAAACTCCTGTTACCCTTTGGGTAACTCAAAAAGCCAGAGCAGAACGTGAGGTAGCCCTTCTACATAAAGCGCGTATTTTTCCTGATAGACTATCTTGCCAACCTGCAGACATCTTCTCTTTTGTGCAGCAGACCCCCTTAAAAGCTCTTCCTGCGTATTTCTTAGTTTACACGGGTTCTTCTGAGACCTCATGCCTTTTTGTCCAAAATGGCTCGGTTTTAGTCTCTAGGTCATTTGGTAACGCCCAGGACAACTGCGAGAATATTGTAACAACGCTAGATTACGTAAAAGAAACGTATCCTTCTATAGAACTATCAGCTATTCACACCGTACATATTCCTGAAGGATTAAAAAAATCTTTAGAAAATAAACTCTCTCTCCCTTTGATTGCCTGCCAAACGACAACCTTTGGTTTGGAGGAAGAAGAATGGGCAAATTACGGTGATGCTATTATCACAGCATATCACGGTGTCTCAAAAAGGACTCTTGTCTTACCCTACAACCCCGTGTTTAACTGCGCGGAATCTCAAAAGCATTGGTTTAAACGCTCCGCTCTGGTTATAGGGAAACTGGCATTGCTATCCTCAGCAATCGTAGGTATAGGTTCTACTTTAAAACTGGCATCTCTTTCTCACCGCGTGCGGGAACACTTTGCTTTAGCGTGTCCGGAAACTCCAAAAATCCCTAAATCTCTTTGTGGTTTAGAAGAAGCTCTGCGTACTGCTGTATCTTCGAATTCTCACTCCGAGTATCCCTATCTCCCAACAATTCCCACAAGCAAAGAAACTATGCTGTTTCTTTCTTCGATGTCGCAGAATACCCCCTCCGTGAAACTTTCGTACTTCTGTTATTCCTTGGTATCGTTTCCTTCGCAGCAAAATCCTACCCTACCCTACAAAGCAAATATCTCTGTCAAGGGAGAAGGAAATCCCGAAGACGTATCCGAATTCCTCCGCAAAATATCTATGCACCCTAAACTCTCTAACATCATGCAGACATCGTCTAGCGGACGCACTTTTGAGTTACAATTCACTATAGTTTCCCAGGAAGTCCTATGAAAAAATGGTCTTTAATTTGTGCTCTTATTGCTTTGAGTTTAGTTAGCTGCCTTCCTGTTATAGGGATTGTCTATAAACATGCCCGGACAACAAAGCGTTGGGAATCTCTAAACTCGCACATTCTTACCTTAAAGTTGATGAAAGATCAATTCGACCTAATTAAGAACAAGAATGAACACCTCAAACGACGTCATAAAAATATCCAGCCCCAAGAACTCCTCCAAGCAAGTAAGCAAATTCGCCTATTAGGTAGGGAGCAAGACCGGTTAGCCTCCCTCAAAGAAAATTCCTTGATTTCTCAGAGTAAAGAAGTGTGGTGCAGGAAACAAATGTTTCTCTCATCAAACAATCAGGTGATATGGTTTATCGGACAGATTGCCGATGATCTGATATCATTACGTCTGGAAAATCCCGTAGAAGCTGATAGTGATAATGTTGAAGAACTTTTCTATCTATTTGATGCCAATAACCCTAAGGCACCTTTGGCCTTCTTTACACATTGGGAAATGACAAAACATACTACACCATTAAACAATCAGGTGTGGTCTATAAATGCTGAGGCTATAAGTCGATGGTTATAAGAAAATTTTTATGTTTGTTTCTTCTATGTTGTGCTTGTATGACTCCAGGGTATGCCTCTGGAACTTATGAGAAACTCACACTCACAGGAATTAACATCATCGATAGGAATGGCTTATCGGAGACAATTTGCTCTAAAGAGAAGCTGAAAAAATACTCTAAAGTAGATTTTCTCTCTCCTCAACCTTATCAAAAAGTCATGCGTATGTATAAAAACGCACGAGGAGAAAATGTCTCTTGTTTGACAACATACCACCCCAACGGACAATTAAAACAGTATCTTGAGTGCGTGAATAACCGTGCTTGTGGACGTTATCGAGAATGGCATAGTAATGGAAAAATCAAAATCCAAGCAGAGGTCATAGGAGGAATTGCAGATCTGCATCCTTCAGCAGAATCAGGATGGTTATTCCATGGAACGACTCTCGCGCACAATGACGAAGGCATACTGGAAGCTGCTATTAATTATGACAAGGGTTTACTCCAAGGAACCTCATATTACTACCATTCTAATGGTCAGGTTTGGAAAGAGTGCTCTTATCACAAAGGCCGCGCTCACGGTGATTTTCTCACGTATACAGCTGAAGGGTTCCTACTAAAAAAGCAAACATATCAAGATGGGGAAAAGCACAGCATATCCATACGCTATGAAGAACGTTCTAATACGGTGCTCTCTGAAGAAGAATACGATAATGGTCTATTGTTAAAAGGCTATTACCTAGATCCTGAAACTCATCAAATATTTTCTGAAATCACCAACGGAAACGGAACACAAGCTATCTATGGAAAACACGCGATTGTAGAAACACGAGCGTTCGTTCGTGGAGAGCCTCATGGAAACGTGACTGTGCTGAAAGATAGTCTCGGCAATCAAATTCTTCAAACATACACATTGTCTGAAGGCGTAAAACATGGTGAAGAGCTATTTTTCTATCCCGATTCTGGAAAATCTAAACTCCTTTTAACTTGGAATCACGGCATTTTACAAGGCCCCGTAAAGACCTGGTATCCCAACGGATCTTTAGAAAGCTGTAAAGAATTGATAAATAATAAAAAATCAGGTCTGTTAACGTTGTATTATCCTGAGGGGCAGATCATGGCTACCGAAGAATATGACAACGAGTTGCTTGTAAAAGGCGAGTATTTCCGCCCTGGGGATCGACATCCTTATTCTAAGATAGATAAAGGTTGTGGCACAGCAGTGTTTTTCACATCTTCAGGAACGATTACTAAAAAAATCCCCTATCAAGATGGCAAACCCTTAGTTAATTAGCTATGGATACTTCCGTAACTACCGACAAAAACAAACAACGAGAATTTTTTTCTTCGCTACGACAATCTATACAAGAACCTCGGTTATCACAAGCTTCTCAAGCAATAGCTGCATTTGTTCGTCTACTACCCAAAGGAAGTTGTGTTCTTTCCTTTGTTCCTTTTCGATCAGAAATTAACATAAATTTGGCCAATCAGATTCTGATCGAAGACTTCTCCCTAGCACTACCTAAAATAGATAATCATGAACTGACACCTGTCCTGGTTTCTTCCCTAAACACTCTCTCAAAGATAGTACACCCCTTGCGTATCTCTGAGTTCAATTTACACTGTATCTCACCACAAGACATCACACATGTTCTTGTTCCAGGTTTAGCTTTTGATAACGATAACTACCGTCTGGGCTATGGTGGTGGTTGTTATGATCGTTGGTTAGCAAACTACCCACACCTGATCTCTATAGGCGTAGGATTTAGAGAACAAAAAACTCCTATTCTCCCTCGGGAATCTCATGATATTCCCTTATCTCAACTATTTTTAGCTTAATATTGTTCTCAGAAACATGTGTACAAATACTTTCTAGAGATTTTTTACTCCCTCATGACCAAGACCTTTGTCTTCACATTGAAAAATCTGTGAATTGTCAATAACACACCCTCTGTGTATGATGACAATCCACTGTCAAGGTGAACTACGAAAAATCTTTTACCTAATAATTGCAACAAACCTACAGATACAGAAAATGTTACATTTACAACTGCTTTCTATCTTGACTGGTGTGAAAAATTGGGTTATCCATAAAAATCAAAAGAAAAGCCAAGCATACATCTATCATCAAAAATCACCACTCTGACATCTCTTAGCTAAGTTATGAGAAGAAGCTTACCCATTCTTCTCTCAAAGTCCAAAATGCAAGACTATTGCATAGACAGTGTGGAAAAAAGGAGCACCTATTTAAATGAATGTACCTGATCGTAAAAAAGCACTAGAAGCAGCAATTGCCTATATTGAAAAACAATTTGGCTCTGGATCTATTATGAGTCTAGGGAAGCACTCCGCATCTCATGAGATCTCTACTATAAAAACGGGGGCCTTATCTTTAGATTTAGCATTAGGCATCGGAGGTGTTCCAAAAGGCAGGATTGTGGAGATCTTTGGCCCTGAATCTTCGGGGAAAACCACGCTCGCTACCCACATTGTGGCCAATGCGCAAAAAATGGGAGGCGTTGCTGCTTACATCGATGCAGAACACGCTTTAGATCCTAGTTATGCTTCCCTTATAGGAGCGAATATCAATGATCTTATGATCTCCCAACCAGATTGTGGTGAGGATGCTTTAAGTATAGCTGAGTTACTAGCAAGATCAGGAGCTGTGGATGTTATCGTCATAGACTCTGTAGCTGCTTTGGTTCCTAAAAGTGAACTCGAAGGCGATATTGGCGATGTACATGTAGGATTACAAGCACGTATGATGTCTCAAGCATTACGTAAGCTGACAGCAACATTAGCACGTAGTCAAACCTGCGCGATATTCATTAATCAAATCCGCGAGAAAATAGGTGTAAGTTTCGGCAATCCCGAAACAACAACAGGCGGACGCGCTTTAAAATTCTACTCATCAATACGTATGGATATTCGTCGTATAGGAGCGATCAAAGGTAATGAAAGCTTCGATCTTGGAAACCGGATCAAAGTAAAAGTTGCTAAAAATAAACTCGCACCTCCATTCAGAACAGCAGAATTTGATATTCTCTTTAACGAAGGTATCTCTTCAGCAGGATGCATTTTAGATCTAGCTGTAGAATATAATATCGTAGAGAAAAAAGGATCCTGGTTTAACTATCAAGATCGTAAATTAGGACAAGGAAGAGAAGCTGTTCGTGAAGAACTCAAGAAAAATAAGAAGTTACTCGAAGAATTAGAAAAACGTATCTTTGAAGTAACTGCTTCCTCAAAAACTACAGTTGAAGAGAAAAAAGAAGAACCTGTTGTACAACCTGTAGCTTAAATTTTTTCATCCCCTTCTCTTGATTACATATCAAGAGAAGGAGAAACCGCTAATTAATGACGGCAATGACAACCACATGAAGAAGGTTGTGAATCTGAAGTGGTCGAAGAAGCGGGAGAAATTGTTGAGCAAGAATCTTTCTCATCTAAGAAACCATCTAAAAACTCATACAAAGCATCACAGACTTCTCGAGAAGCTTGTAATATCTTATTACAATCATTGTTAAGTAGTGTTTCGATTAACACTTTTTCCTCACGAGCATGTTTTACATCAACATCTTTATGTACTGAGAAGTACTCGTACCCTTCAGGAGAAGTAAAACCAAAATATTGCTTTAATCCAGAAATTTTTGACTCTGCAACTGCAGGAATTTGGCTTTCATAAGTATATAAAGCCGAAATACCAGCTGATAATGAATCTCCAGAGCACCAGCGTAAAAATGTGTCTACTTTCTTTTGAGCTGCTGCACTAGGAACGTGATTTTCTAACTCTTCTTCAGTAACACCTAAAGCATAAGCAAAATTTTTCCATAGACCTATATGATTAGGGTTTCCAGCTTCTTCGTCCATAAGGTTTTCAAGAAGTAGCTTACGTGCTTCTAAATTATCACAGCGGCTATGAATTGCTGAAATATAACGAGGGAAAGCTTTAATATGAAGATAGTAATCCTTTGCGTATGCTTTTAGCTGATCTTTTGTTAACTCTCCCTTAGACCATTTCATATAGAAAGTATGGTTTAACATGTGTTTTTGATTGATATTTTTATCTAGTAAATCCAAACAAGGTTTCATTAACGTCTCCCAAAAGTTAAAATTATGTAGACTCCCAAGCTACAGAACGAAGCAAAGGACCGTATAAATCCTCTTTTTCATTAATATCTAATGCGGATAAATCGGACTGTAGCGTAGGCAAAGAATGAAAAGTAATTTTTGGCGCATCTTCTATAAGCGCTATAGGAGTATGTTCATTTCCCTCTCCCATACAAAGTACAGCAGAAACTGCTAAAGCATCTAAAAGATTAATTTGCGTCATACGTAGGGGACGGCCAAAACAATCAGGCTTCCCTATATAGCTGTATAGAGGAGAAAATCCATACCAACATAATCCTAATCCTAAAACACCTCGACGCATAGGTGTCGTATGGCTATCTACTATGATCACTCCTAAATTTTCTAAGCGATATCTATCCTTCAACCATAGGCCTAAAGCATTTGTTGAAGCTAATAAATCTCGCGGATATAAAACATAGTAATCCTGAGCATTGGATTCATCAATCCCCGCTGAAGGAATCAAAATTCCTTGCTTCTTAGTGAGATACATATCATGAAGCTCGGAATAAATATAAGCCTCTGATTCTTTTTTAATTAATGCTTCCTTAGTTGTTGTTTTTACATCAACAACAGCACCTTCACAAAGACTCAAAACTTTTGAAGATAAAGCAATGATCGAATTCTCCGCCAACTGCGGAAGAGACTCCTCTAAAATTTCGTAAATATCATCATGAACATGAACTCTACGAGTGACAATCGGCGAAATTTTCATAAAAACAAAATGTTAAGTTCTCTTTCTCATCTAAAACAGTTTTCCTCCACCCTTTGATTAAAGATAGAGGGAAGAAAACATCACCCTCATAACACTTGTGAATATGAGTTATGAAACACCCATCCACCATCCGATTTTCTAAAAATAAAGAAAACAATTCTCCTCCGCCAATAAGAAAAATAGAAGAAAGTTGTTCTAAACGTCTAAATTCCTCTAAAGAAGATACCCAGATTACATTCTCGAAACTTTCATGATAATCCCTGGAAAAGACAATAATCTTCCGGTTCTTCTTATACTTATCAGGAAGACCCTCAGAAGTCTTTCTCCCCATGATTAGGACATGATTTCCTATAGTTTTGGAAAAAAATTCGATATCTTCAGGATAGTTCCACGGAAGCTTTCCTTGCTTTCCCATGACTCCCCGGGGGTCACAAGCAACTATACCGAGTATTTTACACATAAACCCCAGGCCATGCTGCTGCGGATAAGACCCTGTGGTTTGCTTCAACATCATGAACACGTAAGTAATTCACGCCTTGCTGTTGTAACAAAACCGATAAGCTCACAGTTTCCCAATCACGATCTTTAGCATCATATTTCCCCAACAAAGAGAAACACGATTTCCTTGAGTGCCCTACCAACGTAGCGCAACCAAGCTCTCGGAATTTTTCCATTCTGTGTAATACATTCAATGCTTGTATGGGAGTCGTTCCGAAACCTATTCCTGGGTCAAAAATAATTTGATCTTTGCTCAATCCCAAAGCAACAAAAGCTTCAATTTGCTGCTTTCCCCAGCTTAGCAACTGGTCTGAAGCACATGTGGTAAAAGCTAACGTTTTATCAGGACGTGGAGGAAGAGAACACGAATGATTGATAACTAATAATAAATTCGCATCTCTGGCAATCTCAGCCATTTCTTTAGAGCCGCCAGAAACATCATTTATCCATCGAATTGGATAAATTTCTAAAGCTCTCTTAATAATCTCAGGATAAAATGTATCCAAGGAAACGTCTGGATATTGCATACATCCTGACCATTTTTCCGCTAAAAGCTTGAGTACCGGCTCTAAACGGGCCCACTCTTGATCTACGTCAATCAATTGCTTAATTTTAGGGTTAGTTGCTTGCGCACCAAAGTCTATTACGGAAGCCCCTTGAGCAAATAATCGCTCTGCATGAGCAACAGCTTTAGAAGGATCAATATATAATCCCCCGTCAGAAATGGAGTTATCCGTAACATTCACTATGCCCATTAAAAAAGTAGTAGGAGAAAAGCTATTCAGAATAATCTCCTGAGGACAAGGTAGACAATGGGCTATTTCTCCAAACGTTTTTAAGTGAAATTCAGAATCTGGTTGATGGAGTTTTCTAGTAGGGCATAACGATGCCACAAGAGAAAGTAAGAACGGTCTTTCTAAAATCCTATGATGAGGTATGATGATGTCATCCTGTTGGTAATTTTCATCACCATATAACAGAATATCCACATCCAGAATCCTAGGAGACCAAGGTAAGGCATTAGGATCTCTACCAAGCTTACGTTCTATATGTTTGATCCCTGACAATAACTCCTTTGGAGATAGTGCAGTCCTTCCAATAAGTACGGAATTAAAAAAAGGCAAGTCCCATTCTTTTGGTGAGTCAGGCAACAATAAAGCCTTTGTCTCCAAAATTATGGAACTTTGTAAATCTTCTATGCCCAACTCTTTTAAAAGAGAAAATGCTCTACGAAAATTTTCAAAACGGTTTCCTAGATTGGAACCTAGAGATAAACAAATAAAATGCTTGGTTATCATAGTGAAATTTCCCTACTTATCTTAAAACAAATGGGCTTCAGTAAGTTAGGAACAGGAGGGCGTTCTTTACGCACTTCTAAATCTATTTTAGAAACCTTGTCTTTTAACTTTGCTTCTAAAGCATCCATTAAAATCTTAGATAAGTGCTCTACTAAAGCACAAGGCTTACTAGAGGCTACTTCTTCTATTAAAGAAGTGATTTCAACATAACAGCATGCATCCCCAAGATCATCTGAAACACAAACAGAGGGCTCTTTAAAGAAAGAAAGGACGACAGAAACTAAAATGGGCTGCTTAAAATAACGCTCCTCTGGAGAACATCCAAGACGCACCCATACACGAAAATCTGGAATAATGAGTTGATGCGATTCTGCGGCGACACCTAAAAGTTATAAAATGATTCGAGTTATTTTCCCTTGATATTCTTTGCTTTACCCGTGATTTTTTCTTCTTCTAAAAGATCGAGGAAAGCTCGCAATTGTTTTGAACGAATCGGGTGACGCATTTTTCTCAAAGCCTTAGCTTCAATCTGACGAATACGCTCTCGAGTCACATTAAATGCTGAACCCACCTCTTCTAGTGTTTTAGGCTTGCCATCCAAAAGACCAAAACGATGAATCAAAACAAAACGTTCACGATCCGTAAGGGTTTTTAACACCTCTTTCATTTTATCTTTAAGCATAGAATAGCCTGTGGCCTCTGCTGGAGACTCCACACCAGTATCTTCCAAAAAGTCGCCAAAGGAGCTTTCGCCTCCCTCACCAACCTCTGCTTGTAAAGAAATTGGATGCTGAGCAATTTTATAAATTTCCCGCACCCGATCAGGGGTTAATCCTAACTCTTCGGCCAATTCCTCTGGTGTAGGCTCTTTGCCCGTTTCCATCATTAATTTCTTAGCACCACGAAGAACTTTGTTTATAGTTTCAATCATGTGCACAGGAATACGGATGGTTCGTGCCTGATCTGCAATAGCACGTGTAACAGCTTGACGAATCCACCATGTGGCATAAGTAGAAAATTTATATCCTCTGCGATATTCAAATTTTTCTACAGCTTTCATCAAGCCCATATTCCCCTCTTGAATCAAATCTAAGAAGGAAAGGCCGCGGTTTGTATATTTTTTAGCTATGGAAATCACTAAACGAAGGTTGGACTCAACCATTTCTTTTTTAGCTTCCTGGCTCTTGTCCATCCAACGCTGCAGCATACGCACGTCTTTTTTGAACTCTTCCAGAGTTCTTCCTGCTGCAACTTCTCGCTTGTATAATCTACGCTTAGCAGCGTCTAATTTTGCTGCTGCAAACTTATTTCTTTCTGCTCGAACCTTCAAATCATTGATTTGCTGTTCCAATTGTAAGAAAGAATCATATGCTTTAAAGACAACCTCACCGAAATCTTCGGTAACATTGTGACGACAATGGAAACAACGCAGATAAGCTTGCGTACGAATACGACACTTTTCTAAATCGTCGTTTAATTTCGCAGTCTCTTCTTTCGATAAATTATTTTGTTTTAAAGCCAACAGCAAAGACTCTAGATATGCATCTTCTTCCTTAAGCAAACTAATTAACTTAGGAAGCAGCTTTAAGAAGTGAGCTTTGTCTTCGACTTCTTTTTCTGAAATAATTTTATCAAAACGTTCTTTTCCATTGATGAGGTATTGCGCAATAGAAATAGCTTCTTTTGAAGAATAACGAAAACGTAAGATAATCCGTTCAATTTGAACTTGAGCTTTTTCTATTCTTTTAGAAATTTCAACCTCTTCCTCTCTAGTTAATAGAGGAACAGTTCCCATTTCTTTTAAATACATACGCACAGGGTCATCAGGAGTCCCCTCTGTACGCTTGGCTAAGCCCTCTAGCTCTTTGGCTTCTTTTTTTCTTTCCTTTTGTCGTTCTACATCTGCTTGGTTCAGGACTTGAATATCCATTCCCGTAAGGAAAATCAGCACCTGATCGATTTGTTCAGGCGTATCGAAAGACATGGGAAGAATCTCATTGATCTCCTCGTAAGTAATAAAGCCCTGATCCTTAGCAAGAGAAACGAGTTCTTCTAACTTTTTCTGAGCTTCTTCTTCATGAGCCGCTTCCATAGCCTGGCCATTTTGTGTATTCATGAGCATTTAATTATTGGGTTGCAACAAAATAATAGGGCCCTAGCCTTTGGGTAACAGTTTAGCCAAAGAAAGATAGGAAATCTAGGGATTTTTAATAAGCATGGTCGATGATAGGTCTATCCACGAAGAGCATCTATACGCACCGGATAAAGAACACCCAAAACATGATTGTGTAGTGGGCCTTTATTTAAAACAGTTAAACAATAGTAAAAAGGAATTTGACCATGGTTTTTTGTTTTGATTATTATTTTTCCTGATCGCTCTTTCCGATCATAAAGACGAAGATCTGCTTCCCATTGAGGTAAACCAGAAACAACGACATCTTCATCCATTTTTAAAAAATCTTCTACCCCGTATCCCGTCCAAGTTTTAAATAAAGAATTGGCGAAAACTGCCCTTTGTGATTGCGGAGTATACACAAAAAGCATTCCAAGATTTTCTTCTCTAAGACTATCAAACAACTGACGACATTCCAAGGAGTAGTTGTGCACAGAAGATTCAGATCGTATATAACGAGAAGCCGTTAAAGAAGACGCTACTTCTATATTTTCCATTTTAAAAGCGATTTTTTTTAACTCCGAAAGAAGTTGCTTGGGCAATTCTTGCGAACTCGCTTTAGCATTTCTGGGTAGATTTTCTACCATATTAGATTCCAGCTGGAGCAAGTTGCGAATTTCACACATTAAATCCTGCACCTTGGATTCCAACTTTCCAATGTAGACTTGTCGCACATCCAACATGTTGTGCTGTTCTGTAAAAGTTGCCTGGTACTCTTCATTAAGTACTTGCTGATAAGCTAAAGCTTCAGCAAGTTCTCGATTGAGTTCCCGACTTTCTTCTTCCTTTTCACGGCACTCTTGAGATAAGGCATCTAATTGTAACTGCAGACATTGGTTCTCTTCCCTTAAATGAGCGACTAACCCCTCCAATTTCTGCATATCTGCCTTGGTTTTCATAAATACTCCACGAACGTGAAGTAGTTGATTCAGGAGTTTCTGATTCTGTGACCTCAATTGTTGACTTTCGTATTGGCGTTCTTCAACTGACTCACAGATTTTTCTTAACCCCTCATCTTTCTCAATAATTTTACGAATTTTAGTCTGTAAAAGTTGACCCGCTGCTGTTTTTAACTGCTTTTCTCTAAGTCCGATAGAGAAAAACCATCCAACCAAGGAAATAATAGAAAAAACAAAGTAGCTATATTTTTTTTGAGAATCAGACAAAAAAGGTAGACAAACGAGGGGAAGAAGAAATGCAACTATAGGGAAGAGGTAGTTATGATACCGAGCTATTGGGTGAAAAAATTTTTTCACAAACAACATAAAAATTCTCATCCTTTTCTCATGAACTCATAAAGTTAGCTTTACTTTTCGAGTCTTTTTAGAAAAAACCATGCGATTAATTCTATTTTTTATGTTTGCATAAAAGTTTATTTATCTCTCCCATAAAATACAGTCCATTTCCTCTGTTTTTATTTCTTTTTATTGTTCTTTCTTTTACAATCGCCCCCTTATTGTAACATAGTACCTCACTTATCAAATCTTAACTGAAATGTTAAGACAGGTTGACTCTTTCAAATAAAAAAGACTTGTTTTTGGAGTAACAATGGCACCCAAGAAAACAACTAAAAAGGGCGGTCCAAAAAAGCGGCCTTCTGCAGAAAAGCGTATTATAACTTCGCAAAAACGTTATTTGATCAATCAAAGTTTTAAGTCAAAAGCAAAGACAATGATGAAGAAATTTGAAGCAGCCTTAAAAGCTGGTGATCAGACAACCATTGCTTCTGGATTACAGTTAGTCTACAGCGTAGCTGACAAAGCTGTAAAAAGGGGCATTTTTAAACAAAATAAAGCCGCTCGTATCAAATCACGTGCTACCCTACGAGCTAATGCAAAAATATAATTTTAATTTATAGGTAATTATGACTACTTCCTGCTTTAGTAGATGTTGTCCCACTCTATCTAACATTCCTCTTTGTCCCGACTTAACAACGTGTTGTGATCAGATTCGACTAAATGCTACGAAACTTCATAATAGTATTAGTCTTCTGGGAGATGTGTTTGGAATTTTAGGTTCCTCTACAATGATTGCTAAAGCATCCCTAAATCCAGAGAACACCAACACTCTAATGCGACTTACCTCATTAGAAAATGCGTGTGGAATAGCTGTAGGATTAAACAGCTGTGTAGATACAGTAACCCTGGTCTCTCAGTTATTAACAGGTGCTATGTTCTATGAAGTAGACTCTGCTACCGGAAGTTTCAAAATAGTTACCAAAAATATACAAAAACCCAATGGGGAAGTAGAAATTGTTTCCAGTCGTATACTAAGATCGCCTCTTGCTATTGCAAGCAAAGTGACTCGCTTAGCTTCTAAAGCGACAGGAAGCGCTTGCTTACTCTCTGATTTGAAACTTGTAAATTTAGCAAAACATGCGAAAGGTTTAGGCGGTATTTCTACCGGCTTATCCGCTATTAGTTCTGCTTGCGGCGCTGTTGATGACGTTATCAGCATCGTCTCTACTTTACGCTCAACAGACTTTGATCCTTCTTACGAAGATCTTGTCCAACGTCGTGTAACATTAAGAGAGAAATTCTTCTCCTTACTGTGCAATTTTGTCGATTTAGTCGCGGATATTCTTTGTTTATTTGCTAATTTTGCTCCTGCGTTGTTAGGACCTCAATCTGCTCTCATTATTGGTTCTTTCTTCCTGATGTCTGCCGTTCTAAACTTTGTTCAAGATTCTATGAGTTTATAAGATCTGTTTCTAAAGAAGACGATCTACCCCATAAGTATACTTATGGGGTTTTTTTATGATCTTATACAACGTCTCTCGATCAGCCCACACATCTATGTTGTTCTTTGCACGTGTGATCGCTGTGTAAAGAATAGAAATGTCAAAAGTTTCACACCCTTTAGGGATAATAACAATGACGTCCTCGTACTCACTTCCCTGACTTTTATGCACTGACATAGCGTAGTTATAGGTATAATAAGAAAACTCTTTGGCATCGATAAAGCGAGAGTGAGAAAAAAATAACTTTTGCGTCTTTGGGCAAAGGTACCCCGTATCACCATTAAATAGCCCCCAAGCTTCATAACGTTCTGTTATCATAATAGGAATGGGTAACTCTGGATGTGTTTTTTGTATTTCATGAAAGAGCAGTTCATTTAAGCGTAGGTATCCCCAAGGACCATGTCGCATAGGAGTTAAAACACACAATTGTGTTTGAGATGAGGGGGTATTTATAAACGCCTCTTTAATCATAGAAAGTGCAGTGAGCAAAGGAGGCAAAGGGGTAAAAGGAATGGCTTGTCTTTCTAAAACAGCTCTAGCAAAATTTTGAACTCTATTTGTTTTAGCTCTGTGAGAAACATGAAGATGTAGAGCTCTTTCAGGGAAACGTGCTATCAAATCTTGAAGAGGATTTCCGGCGCCAACACCTATGGGGGGGAGCTGATTCTCATCTCCCAATATAATTAAATTATCAGCAATGATTTTCCCGTGTTTATTTTCCCCTGATAAAGTGTTGACTAGGCTATGCAGAAGACTAAATGTCACCATAGACCCCTCATCAACTAATAATAAATCAAAAGAAGCGCACTGGTGATACGCATGTTCTTGCAAGAATCGGTGTATTGTTTGGATTGTGACACTAGACTCAGAAATATGATGTTTAGAGAGTATGTGACGGATATGAGAGGTTGCTTTTCCTGTAGGAGAGACTATAGCAATACGGATTTTAGGATACTGCTTAATTAACGCGATGATTATCTGTACAGCAAGAAATGTCTTCCCTGTTCCCGGCCCACCACAGATCAAAGAAAAACAACTGTTAACAGCTTTGTGAAAAACCTCATTTTGCTCCTGAGATAAACTCGACAGAGTTGTTGTAGTCAGGCTGTACCGATTAGAAGCTTGTGACAACAAAGAGAGTTTTTTAAAAAGTTTCTCACGAACTGTATATAAAGATTTTAAATAAATTTTATTATTTTCTATCACAAACAACGACGACAAAACATCGTGAGGAAGAGCCTGAAAATATTCATAAAACAGCTTTTCAGAAATTCCGGATACTGAAGGGAATAAACGCTCATTTTCTATACTAAGAAAGGGATAACCACAACGCCAAAGAGCAGAAGAAATAGCCAGAAATGCAAACGCTTTTTTTGATTCTGGAGAGATATGGCGCTTCGCAAAAGCTAGGTCCAAAGGTAGAACAATCTGTTGTTGAACTACATCATAAAGAAGGTGAGAAACATCCGGGCTTAACGAAAGCATGAACTCTATGCATTTTACCCCTTTTTATAACTCGTTTCGAGATCTTTGGGTAGATGTTTTTGGCATAATGCTAGTGCTTTCTGAACTTTAGAATCATACAAACGCTCATTCGAGGGTAAAGCATTTAGACAATCCCAAGCTTCTAAATAACTCTTATTTTCAAACAGGCATAATCCTAACAAACGATAGGTTAATGGTGAGGGGGCAATTTTGGTAAGCCATAAGCTATAAAAATAACATTTATGATACTCACCTTGAATGTATAAGAATTCTGCATCGGCTAAAAAATTTGCTATCTCCTCTTCACATATGGTGATAGGAGTTAATCCCTCATCTGTGATGAAATCCTCTAACTTCAGTAAACGTGTAATCGCATGTCCCGACAACATTTGCTTATACGCTTGCTTGATAAATAGAAAAACAAGGTTCTCACTTTCTATATCATAGTCGGTAAACTGTAAAATGAGGTGGAGCAAATTCAAAGCTTTATCATCACAATTTCCCTGATGCCATAACTGCTTAGCTTCTTTCATTAAATAATGCACAAGCTGTTGTCTATCTATGTCATAAGACTGTATCTCCTCCCAAAGATTGAGATACTTTCTTAGATTAGTGTAACTTAGATCATCATTAGCAATAATATCTTTAAGAGACTCGGGAGAGATGATCAACTTCTCGCTTACCCATAAACCCGCATCTAAAATTTTTAACACTGAGAGTGTTTGTTGAGCTTTTGTGGTTTGTACCTTTTGTACATTTGCTGATAGAATGGTTCCAAAGGTATCTACAAGACGTTTCTTAAGCGATTCTATCTCAAAAGAAACAATTGAGTTACATATCTGAGTAACCTGTTCAGGATGCGAAAAAAACTTCTCTACTAACGGTTGGATTACCAAATCATATTTAGGATCAAAGTAAAAACGTTCCCAATTCTTAATTATCTGCATTAAAGGAGATAGACGTTCTTGAGGAACAATAAAAAGATGTTCTACAAGCATCGAAAATAATTCTTCTTGAGGAATAAATTTTTCGTAGGATCTTTGATCCACAGCGTGAACTTTCTTCTTATAAAAAAGAATCATCTCATAGTAATCTGGATAAATCCTACAAAAATTCGACTGTTTTAATTCTAAAAAGTAACTTCTACTAAGCATTAAAACAGCATAATCGTAAATTTCAGAATTCCAATCACATTCTCTTTTTAGTAACTTTTCGATGGTACGATGAAGAATAGTTCTTCCTGAAGAAAATTCCCCGAGTTCTATCAAGCAATGAGCTTCTATATTACCTAAAAAGAAGTCGGAAACCAGTTGCTGTATGTTTAAATCTAATAATGAAAATTCGGTATCTTTTACTTGATTCCTCCATACTGATAATGCGTGTAAAGCTTTATCAAAATGTCTTTGCTTATAATTTAAAAGAAACTCAAACAAAGGAAGATAATGAGACTTGGGAAACTGCTGATACAAAGTATCAACGAACACCTCCATTTGTTCTATATTCTCAGAGAAAAAAGCATTGAGAATACGCCCTCCTATCACCTCTTCTTTAAATAAGAATTGCGTTTTTTCTACTTCGTTATAAATCTTAGAAAAGACTTTCTCTGACTGGCTCATGTTTTTCTGCTTTTGCAGAATAAATCCTTGGAAACAAAGAAGACACTGGCGTTGTTGACTCGGGAGCAAGCGTTGTAAAAAAGACTCTACTTGTTCTTTTTGACCATTAACCCATAGTGTAGCAGCTTGTGTGCTTTCTGATGATGTCACTGAAGGGTTGTGCGAGGAACATAAAAAATAAAGCCCCCCTCCCATGGCAAAGCATGAAAGAAAAAATGCGCAAAACAGGATATAGCGAACCATCAGAGCCTCTGCCGGCTTTTCGAAACCGTCGTTTTTAATTAATTTTTAACATGTTAAAGTTAAATTATATATACAGGGTTGTCTTTATGCAAAATTATTTTTAATCAGAAAAAAATTAAAAAATTGTAAAGGGTCTTTGAAAAATAAAAGATTTTGTATTAGTTACTCAAATAATATAGCCTACCTTGTTTGCTCATGCTTACGGATAAAATTATATTATTTGTTACCGAAGACAGTAGTATATCTTTACAACTAAAAGAGTTTGCTCAGAATGTAGAGTATAACATTGTTGTCTCTTCTACGCTTACTGACACTCCTGAAGCTGATTTAATTTTCTGTGAATACTTACTTCTCCCTGAAGCTATGTTTTCTAGTAAAATTTCTTCAGAAACAGATTTAGTTGTATTATTTGATGTATTTGAAGAAGAGGCTATTGTAAAAATTCTGAATAACGGTGCGAGCGGTTATCTACTTCGCCCTATAACAGTTAAAGTTATAGATGCTGTTATTCGTGCTTTTTTACGCAATCATCATCATTTCGAACATGCCATTCCTGAATCCATATCTTTTGGTGATCGAACATTCCATCTTTTAAATCTTTCTATAGAATCACCTCAAGGAACCACCCATCTAACTCCTTCAGAAGCTGGAATATTAAAAAAACTACTTATGAATCGTGGTCAGTTGTGTTTAAGAAAACACCTGCTTGAGGAAATAAAAGGGAACACCAAAGAAATTATAGCTAGAAATGTCGATGTACATATCGCTTCTTTAAGAAAAAAACTTGGGCCTTATGGTTCTAAAATTTCTACAATTCGCGGTGTTGGTTATTTATTTTCAGAAAATGATAACCTGCCTCCAGAATCAAGCGAAGAACCCACACCTCCCTATCCTTCTAACAGCTTTTGATTACTCCTTGTCACTAAATCGTCATAACTAGACAATATCCTAAAAAGCTATGACCTGCCATGATACTTGCATCTGTTTTATTTTCCCCCGAAGATTTTTCTTTTCCTGAACTCATTACAGAAGCGTATTATACTTGGGATATTTTAGCATTAATAGATAGAAAATTATCCACGCATGTGTTCTCAGGAATTCATGGAACTGTAGAATCTGGAGCTTTTTTAAAAAATATAGAAAGCATAGAAATTGCTGAAGGAGCTTATGTAGAGTCTGGAGCCTATATTGTAGGTCCTTGCATCATAGGCCCACAAACAGAAGTCCGTCACGGAGCTTATATACGAGGGAGTGTGATCACAGGCACAGGTTGTGTTATTGGACACTGTACAGAAGTAAAAAAAGCCTATTTTGGTCATTATGCCAAAGCTGGTCATTTCGCTTATATTGGAGATTCTGTATTAGGTTCAGAAGTCAATCTCGGTGCAGGTGTGCGTTGTGCGAATTTTCGCCTTGATGGGAAAAACATTTCTGTGAATTGCGCTGAAGGTCGTGTGGATACCAAACTAAGAAAAGTAGGTGCCTTTCTTGGTAAAAACGTTTCTGTAGGTTGCAACACTGTTATTAATCCTGGGCATTGTATTCCAGCTCATACAACAATTTATCCCGGAAAAGTTATCTAGTTTAAGGCAAATTCTATGGTCGTTATGGATATTTTCGAAGCTTACCGCGTAATGATAGAAACTGGTATAGAGGATTCTTTAGATGAGTTTGGTCCTAAAGGATTCTCTATACGAGCGCCTGTAGAATATGCGTTAACAAGCGGTGGTAAACGCATTCGCCCTATGTTAGTATGTATGATTGCTAAAGGTCTCGATATGGGTAGAGATGTTTTAGATTCTGCATTAGCTATAGAATTCATCCATACCTCCACGTTAATCGCTGATGATCTTCCTTGTATGGATGATGATGATGAGCGTCGTGGGCGTCCTACAGTACATAAAGCTTTCGATGAAGCTTCTGCTTTATTAGCATCTTATGCTTTGATTCCTGCTGCATATTCGCGAATTCGTTTAAATGCAAAAAAACTCAAATCAGCAGGTGTCGATTCTAAAGAAGTAGATTATGCTTATGATATGATTTCTGATATCACCGATAAAAATTTTGGCGTCCACGGTGTTTTAGGAGGACAATATGAAGATATGTTCTTCAATAATGAGGGTCCTGAACATGTGCAATCTATCATTCATAAAAAAACAGGAGCCCTGTTTGAAATCGCTTGTGTCTCCGGTTGGTTGTTTGGAGGAGGAACACCCGAATGTGTTCCACAAGTACGAGAATTCTCTCAAACCTTTGGTCTGCTTTTTCAAATAAAAGATGATATTTTGGATATACATCAAGATGATCAAGATGTAGGGCTAAATTACGCGTTATTATTTGGTGTGGATGCTGCCAAAGACCTTTTAAAGAGCTCCAAAGACCAGTGCTTTAGCTTAATAAACCATCTTAAGCAACACGGGTTAAAAGACACTTCAGAATTAGAAATGCTTATAGAATATGTGGGTATTCGAGATTACTAATGCGTATGTAAAAATCTGGGTGAGAGGATTTGAACCTCCGCCCCCTTGCACCCCATGCAAGTGCGCTACCAGGCTGCGCTACACCCAGGAAATACTAGTTTACAAACAGGTTATTCCTTCAAACTGGAACTCACATTTTTTAAATTCTGCAACGCCTATCTGAGCACACCTTTCAATAATAGTTTCTAAAGTATCCCCTGCCGAGACATCAGCGGATTCTATGTCTACTGCTATAGAAGCTGTAAAAGATGCTCCTCCTTTTTCTCCTCTGACTTTGAAGTTCACAAAAATTCCTTGCTTAGTTTTGGAAATATTTTTAAATCTCACTAAGTTATTATCGATAAGGTTTTTCATTTTATGACCTTCGCCTTCGAAAGCAATAAAAATACCAACCTCTAAGGTTCCTGTAAACGTAAAGATTATATTTAAGAAGTTGCTAAAAAGATCTTTTACGCGATTCTTGTTTTATCCTACCCAAATCACATTCGGAATAATCTACAAATTTAAAAAATGATTCGTATACGGGATCAAACCTGATGACCTCTTTAACCATGTCTATGGCTATTTTTCTATAATTTTCATGTCCTTGTACTTGTGAACGTAGTTCGCAAAGCCACTGTAATGCCCTTCCGTTGATATGGAAAAACCAACGTATGTTGTAAGCTAGAGGAACGACATACTGAGCTTCTTCTGGAAACTCTAAAGAAATTTGGTTGTAAGCTTCTTCAGCTTTTTCCATAGCTTCTCTAAAATCTTTTTCCATAGGGGTGTCTAACAACTGCTCAGGAATGTGGTAGCCGAGATTTGTCGTGAGTAATTGACGTTCTTGAGTCAGAATTCGATGTCTTTGAAGATCTCTATAAGCTCCAAAATCCGCAGTGATATCAAATCCGAATTCTAAACACTCCAACCCTCGTGGAGATTTATGTCTACGATTTTCTCTAGATGAAGATCCTGCTTCTAAAACACGGATCAGATCTTCTCTAGGCATAGATTTACAGATATTGATAAGCTCTTCGTAGGTATGTTCTGAATAAGGAAAAAGGAATCCTGCAGCTACTTTATATATGCCTTCAGGATCTCCATAAACTAAGCGTACTCCCGTTTGTTTAGACGGATGCGATCCCCCACTAAATTTCTCAGCCAAGCTCGTTAATTGTTCTCTGAGAGTTTGTCGATAGCTTAGCATAGCTTGATGGTGGTGGTGGTGTGATTCTGCACGGCTAACAAAAGAGGGAATGATTTTCATGAGTTCGGTTAAAGAAGACTCGCCAATTTGTCTAATTTCCGTGAGATTGTGTCCCTGAATTTTATGCAATAAGGTCTGCCAGAATCTTCCATTACCAAAGAATCCTAAATTCGTTAGGGTTGCAGCAGGAAGAAGTCCCCGCAAACAATCTAAAACTTTAGCTCTTAAAGAAATGGTATATGCAGACTGAGATACTTCGGATTCCTTCGGATAGATCTTTTCAAAATAAGTACGTACTTTTGGAATCAAATCCGCATACGTATCAAACAAGAAATCACACGTCCCCAAAAACACGTCTTTAAAGGCCGAGGTCATTAAAATAGGGTCGCGGTAATATAAATACTCCCCTTTCACTTTTTGATCGAAATACACGTATCTAGAAGACTTTTCTAAAGGAGACCCTCCTATACGAGCATCTTCTAGTATCTTTGCAGCAAGCATAGAAACACTTTCTATAGCAAGATGAGCACCACCTAATTCACCTATAGAATCATCTCCAAACCCATCAAGAACTCGTCTATAAAAATCAGCTGCTTTATGTATTCCGACTTCAAAATCCACTCCGGAACTATCTAAGAAATCGCCCCCTTCACCTTCTAAGAACTCCTTTAAAAGTAAAGAACGTAAACCCAATGTGGACCGAGAATATTTAGAAAATAAGGCTCCTTTCACCACTTCAGGAAGATTCTTCAAAGCAAAAATGTTTGTTTCTAGGTTGGTAACGAAATGAGACAAACTCTTCCTTTGTTCTGAAGAAAACTCATCATCTCTGCTCAACATGAAAAACCTCAAAAATTAAAAAGACTGCCACATGGATTAGAAAAAAACCAAAACGTTTTTACTTAAAAATCCTGTTGAAAAATGGTTGATCTTGTGTTCACAAACATGCAAAATCTCGATTTATTTACAAACTGAACAATGTTTTAACAAAGTTTTAAACATGTTAACCACGTTGTTTTCCCTCTATAAACCGAGTTTTAAACAGTTTCCATACCCCCTAAAGAAGAAGAAGTAATATT